>CAXTPX010000361.1:0-4270 GCA_964246005.1 uncultured Burkholderiaceae bacterium
CTATCGCGTGCAGATGCTCGCCGAGACCCTGTTCACGGTCGCGGCGCTGATGCGCACGCAGGCGCGGCAGTTCGTGACCGCCGACGCGTCGCGCCAGCCGACGAAGGGCACGCGCAAGGTCGGCTCGGGCAAGGTCGACCCGATCGGCCGCCTGATGCGCGAGCAGGCGGCGCTCGCCGACCAGTTGCAGGCCGCGCGCGACATCCTGCTCGAGTCGCCGCGCACGAAGCGTCGCCAGCAGCTCGCCGGGATGCTGATGCGCGTGCTCGAGATGCGCGACCACCTGCTCGCGTGCGAGCTCGATGTCGAGGCGCTGGCCGCGCATCCGGTGCACACGCCGGTGCTCGATGCGTTGCGCGGCATGCTTCACGACCTCGCCATCGAGGTCGAGCGGCTCGCGGACTCGCTCCTGATCGGCCGCCGACCGGTGACGTTCGCCAGTCACCGGGCCGCGCTCGCGTCGTTGCCGTGGGCCAGTGAAGATTTCGCGACCGCGGACGCCGGTACCCCCTCGCCGTCGCCGGCGATCCTCGCGCGCGGCATCGCCGATCGGGTCGGCCACATCGACGACGAGGTGTTGCGCCTGATCGCGCTCGCGCGCGGCGACGCGAAGCCCGACCTCGCGCTGGTTCGCGCGACGTGGCAGATGTTCGTCAGCGCGACGACCTGGTCGATCCGGCCGTTCGTCGCGTTGTGGCGATGGGATGCGCCGCCGCTGCGGCACGCGATGCGCGCCGCGATGGCGATCGCGACCGGCTATGCGATCTCGCTGGCGTTGCCGTGGGGCACGCATCCGTACTGGATCCTGCTGACGATCACCGTCGTACTGCGTGGCAGCTTCGCGCAGACGATCGAGCGTCGCAACAGCCGCGTGATGGGCACGGTGCTCGGCAGCCTCATCGCCGGCGGGTTGATCGCGCTGGATGTCGAAGCCGGTCTCCTGATCGTGATCGTCGCGATGGCGCAGGGCGTCGCGCACGCGTTCGCCATCCGGCGCTACCTCATCGCCGCCGTCGCCGCGACGGTGCTCGCGCTCACGCAGGCACACGCACTGAACGCCGAGGTCAGCCCGTTCTTCGAAGCGTTCGAGCGGATCGGCGACACGCTGATCGGCGTCGCCGTGGCTTGGGCGTTCAGCTACGTCTTGCCGTCGTGGGAGCGCACGCAGATCCCGCAGCTCGTCAGGCGCACGCTGCAGGCGCATGCGCATCACGCCCGTGTCGCGCTCGGCCTCGGCCAGCTCGAAGCGGTCGACAACGCGCCGGAACTCGAATGGCGCCTCGCGCGCCGCGAGGCGTACGACAGCCTGTCGGCGCTGGTGCAGGCGACCCAGCGTTCGCTGTCGGAACCGCGCGCCGTTCGGCCGCCGCTCGACCCGTTGAAGCGCCTGCTCGCGCACAGCTACCAGCTGCTCGCGCAGTTGACCGCGGCGAAGACCACGATGCTGCTGCGACGGGGCCGTCTCGACCCGGATCAGCTGTCGAGCACGCTCGACGGCGCCGCGACGGCGATCAGTCGCACGCTCGACGCCAGTGCGCCGGTCGCCGATGCCCCGACGGAGCCGAACAAGAGCAACGAGGCGCTCACGCTGCCGGATCCGTTCGAGCACGACCTGACGCCGTGGCTGCTGCGGCGTCTGCAGCTCGCGGTGGGACTGGCCGTCGACGTCCGGCGGGATGCGGACGAAGTGCTGGCGGCGCGTTGATCGATGGGTAAACAGCAGCAGGACGGACAGCGAGGGAGCTTCGATGAAATACGTAGCGCTCGGTCGGACCGGGCTCCGGGTGTCGCCGGTGTGTCTCGGCTGCATGACGTACGGCGTGCCGGACCGCGGCAACCATCCGTGGACGCTGGACGAAGAGGCGAGCCGGCCGCTGCTGCAGCGAGCGGTCGAGCTCGGCATCAACTTCTTCGATACGGCCAATACGTACTCGGACGGCACCTCGGAGGAGATCGTCGGTCGTGCGCTCCGCGACTTCGCGCGTCGCGACGAGGTCGTGATCGCGACCAAGGTGTACTTCCCGATGCGGAAGGCGCCGAACATCGGCGGCCTGTCGCGGAAGGCGATCTTCACGGAGATCGACAACAGCCTGCGGCGCCTCGGCACCGACTACGTCGACCTGTACCAGATCCATCGCTGGGACTATCGGACGCCGATCGAGGAGACGCTCGAGGCGCTGCACGACGTCGTCAAGGCGGGCAAGGCGCGCTACATCGGCGCGTCGTCGATGTTCGCGTGGCAGTTCGCGAAGGCGCTCGCGACGTCGGAGCGACACGGCTGGACGCGCTTCGCGACGATGCAGAACCATCTGAACCTGCTGAATCGCGAGGAAGAGCGCGAGATGCTGCCGCTGTGCGTCGACGCCGGCATCGGCGTCATTCCGTGGAGTCCGCTCGCACGCGGCCGCCTGACACGCGATTGGGACACGACCAGCGCGCGCAGCGAGACCGACGACTACGGCCGCACGCTGTACCTGCCGCACACCGCCGACGCCGATCGCCGCGTCGTCGAGGCGGTCGGCAAGGTCGCGGCCGATCGCGGCGTGCCGCGTGCGCAGGTCGCGCTCGCGTGGGTGATGCGGTCGAAGGCGGTGTCGGCGCCGATCGTCGGCGCATCGAAGGCGGCGCATCTCGACGACGCGATCGCAGCACTGTCGCTCACGTTGAGCGACGAGGAGATCACAACGCTCGAGTCGTCGTACGTGCCGCACGAGGTGTCGGGCTTCCAGTAGCCTTTCAGGAGGCCAGCCGCTCGACCGCCCAGTCGACGAACACCTGCACGCGCATCGGCAGGTGCCGGCGGCTCGGGTAGAGGATGGTGTGCACCAGCGAGCCGCACTTCCAGCCCTTCAGGATCTGCGTCAGGCGCTTGTCGCGCAGCGCCGCGCGCACCCACGCGCCGCACGGGGCCTGGAAGATGCCGAGCCCTGCGGCACCGGCCGCGAGGAACGCGTTCGCGTCGTTGAACCCGATCGGGAACGGCCCGTCGACGACGACGTGCTCCGATCCGCGCGCAAACTCGTACGGCGAGAACGCGCCGTTCACCGTCGAGAAGTAGCCGATCAACGCGTGGTCGGCGAGCCGTCGCGGATCGGTCGGCGTGCCGTGTCGCCGCAGGTAAGCGGTACTCGCCAGCGTGACGATCCGCAGGCTCTCGAGCCGGCGCCCGACGAGCGACTCGTCGAACACGTCGCCGCCTCTCACCACGCAGTCGACCCCTTCGGCGACCAGATCGACCGGCCGGTCGCTGCTGCCGATCTCGAGCCGGATGTCCGGATAGCGCCCATGGAAGTCGGGTAGCGCGGGCGCGAGCACGTGGACGCCGAACGCGGCCGGCACGTCGATGCGCAGCCGGCCGCGCGGACTGCGGCGCGCGTCGACCAGGCCGGCTTCGAGCTCGCCGACGTCGTCGAGCACATGGCGGATGCGCGCGTAGTACGCGGCGCCGTCGTCGGTCAGTCGCACGCGGCGCGTCGAGCGCTGCAGAAGCCGCACGCCGAGATGCTGCTCGAGTCGCGCCACGTGCTGGCTGACGCTCGCCTTCGGCAGATCGAGCGCGAGCGCCGCCGCCGTGAAGCCGCCGGTGTCGGCGACCTTGACGAACACCTGCATCGACGTGAAGCGGTCCATTCCGCATTGTTCACCATATCCGAACGAGGCGTTCGATTGTCGACGATTGATCGAACAGGGGTTCGCGCGCAGAGTGCCGCATCGCCGCTGCCACGGCACCCCACCGAGACCTTCCATGACATCGAACACGCTCGCCGGCCGCTTCACGTTCGCCGGTACTTCCCTCTCCGTCGATCGCTTCGGCTACGGCGCGATGCAGCTCGCCGGACCGCAGGTGTGGGGTCCGCCGGAGGATATCGACGCCGCGCTCGCGGTGTTGCGCGACGCCGTCGCACTCGGCGTCGACCACATCGACACGTCGGACTTCTATGGTCCGCACGTCACGAATCGATTGATCCACCGTGCGCTGCATCCGTATCCGGCGGGCCTCGTGCTGGTCACGAAGATCGGCTACCTGCGCGGGCCGGACGCGTCGTGGAACGTCGCGCGCTCGAAGGAGCAGCTCGTGGCCGCAGTGCACGACAACCTCCGGCATCTCGGGCTCGATGCGCTCGACGTCGTCAACCTGCGGCTCGGCGGTGCGCACGGTCCGGACGACTCGCCGATCGACGAGGCGCTCGGCGCGATGCGCGACCTGCAGCGCGACGGCCTCGTGCGGCACATCGGCCTGAGCACCGTAAGCGCTAAGCAGTTCGCAGAG
>CAXTPX010000362.1:0-4254 GCA_964246005.1 uncultured Burkholderiaceae bacterium
CAACACACCTCCCCCGAGAAGGCATCGACTGCTTCAAGACGCGTGCATCACCGCGTAATGCGCGCGCGAGGCATCGATCGATCGAACCGCTCGGGTTCGACCAGAACAATCCCGCCGTCGCGCGGGCCGATCGACGGATCTGCTGATCCGACATCGGGCCGCGGCAGCGGTCAGCAGGACATACCCCATGTTCGGATTTCTTCGCAGCTACCTGTCGACCGATCTCGCGATCGATCTCGGCACGGCCAACACCCTGATCTATGTACGCGGCAAGGGCATCGTCCTCGACGAGCCCTCGGTCGTCGCGATCCGCCAGGAAGGCGGCCCCAACGGCAAGAAGGCGATCCAGGCCGTCGGCAAGGAAGCCAAGGCGATGCTCGGCAAGGTCCCTGGCAACATCGAGGCCATCCGCCCGATGAAGGACGGCGTCATCGCCGACTTCGTCGTCACCGAGCAGATGATCAAGCAGTTCATCAAGATGGTCCACGAGTCGCGGCTCTTCAGCCCCAGCCCGCGCATCATCATCTGCGTGCCGTGCGGCTCGACCCAGGTCGAGAAGCGCGCCATCCGGGACGCAGCGCTCGGCGCCGGCGCGTCCAACGTGTACCTGATCGAGGAGCCGATGGCGGCCGCGATCGGCGCCGGTCTGCCGGTGTCGGAAGCCACCGGCTCGATGGTCGTCGACATCGGCGGCGGCACCACCGAGGTCGGCGTCATCTCGCTCGGCGGCATGGTCTACAAGGGCAGCGTGCGCGTCGGCGGCGACAAGTTCGACGAGGCCATCATCAACTACATCCGTCGCAACTACGGGATGTTGATCGGCGAACAGACCGCCGAAGCGATCAAGAAGCAGATCGGCTCGGCCTTCCCCGGCTCCGAGGTCAAGGAGATGGAAGTCAAGGGTCGCAACCTCTCCGAGGGCGTCCCGCGCTCGTTCACGATCTCCTCGAACGAGATCCTCGAGGCGTTGACCGACCCGATCAACAACATCGTGTCGGCCGTCAAGAGCGCGCTCGAGCAGACGCCGCCCGAACTCGGCGCCGACATCGCCGACAAGGGAATGATGCTGACCGGTGGCGGCGCGTTGCTGCGCGACCTCGACCGCCTGCTGATGGAGGAGACCGGCCTGCCGGTCGTGGTCGCCGAGGATCCGTTGACCTGCGTCGTACGAGGCTGCGGCATGGCACTCGAGCGCATGGACAAGCTCGGTAGCATCTTCACCAACGAGTAATGATCAATTCGCACGCGGTGCCGCTCGATGCGTCGAGCGTCGCCGTCCGTGCGCGTTCGATCGTTCATCGCTACCACCGTACTTTGCTCTGCTGAGTCGGCGGCCCCGGGCGTATGGAACAAGTCGCTCCACCGCTCTTCAAGCAAGGTCCGTCGGCCTTCGCGCGCTTGTTCTTCTTCGCCATCCTCGCGTTGACGTTGCTGGTCGCCGACACGCGCTTCGACGCGTTGCGCTACGTGCGGATGGCGCTCGGCACCGCGCTCTATCCGGTGCAGCGCGGCGTGCTCGCGCCGACGCAGTGGGCCGGCAACCTGTTCGGCTACTTCCGTTCGCTCGACGCGGTCGAGGCGGAGAACCGGCAGCTGTCGATCGAGAAGAACACGCTCGCGCAGACCGCGCTGCGGGCCGAGAGCCTCGAAGCCGAGAACGTCCACCTGCGCAAGCTCGCGGGTCTTCGCGAGGGATTGCATGCGAAGTCGGTCGCGGCCGAGATCCTGTACGACGCGCGCGATCCGTTCTCGCGCAAGGTCATCATCGATCGCGGCACCAACGATGGCCTCGAGCGGGGTCAGCCGGTGATCGACGAGGCGGGCGTGGTCGGGCAGATCACGCGCGTCTTCCCGCTGTCGGCCGAGATCACGCTCTTGACCGATCGGGAACAGGCGATCGCCGTGCAGAACGTGCGCACCGGCGTGCGCGGCATCGCGTACGGCAACTCGGCCGGTGGGCCGGACGGGCAGATCGACCTGCGCTTCATGCCGTCGAACGTCGACGTCAAGAAGGACGACCTGCTCGCGACGTCCGGCCTCGACGGCGTGTTCCCCGACGGCCTGCCGGTCGCGCGCGTGCTTTCCGTCGAGCGCAACGCGGCGTTCCAGTTCGCGAAGATCCTCTGCATGCCGCTCGGCGGGACCGAACGCAATCGCCACGTGCTGATCCTGTTGATCGAGCGGACCGGGGCACGGCCGGCCGACGAACCGGCCGTCGTGAACCCGAAAGCCAAGCGCAACAAGATGCCATGACGAGTCCTGCATGAGAACGCGTGTCCCGATGCCGGCGCCGGTCCCGATGCAGGGTGGCTTCGCGCGCGCGAACAAGCAGTACCTGCTGCGTCCGGCCAACCCCGGCTTCATCGCGGCGTCGCTGCTGTTCGCGTTCATCCTGAACCTGATGCCGTGGGGTCGCCTGATGGCGGTGCCCGACTTCGTCGCGCTCGTGCTGGTGTTCTGGAACATCCATCAGCCACGCCGCGTGGGCATCGGCGTGGCGTTCCTGATGGGCCTCTTCATGGACGTGCACGCGGCCGCGCGCCTCGGCGAGAACGCGCTCGCGTATACGCTGCTGTCGTACGGCGCGATCATGTTGCATCGACGCGTGGTGTCGTTTCCGATCTTCGTGCAGGCGTTGCAGGTGCTGCCGCTGTTCGCGATCGCGCAGTGCGTCGTGCTGGTCGTGCGACTCGTGATGGGCGCGCCGTTCCCCGGCTGGACGATCTTTCTCGAATGCGTGACCACCGCACTGCTGTGGCCGCTCGCGACGTGGCTGCTGCTCGCGCCGCAGCGGCGACCGCTCGAGCGCGACGAGACGCGACCGATCTGATGCCCGGATTCACATGACCACCGAATTCAAGGACACGCAGCGCGAGCTGTACCTGTTCCGGCTGCGGCTCGTGGCCGGCATGCTGTTCGTGCTGATCTGCTTCGGCCTCCTCGTCGCGCGCTACCTCACGCTGCAGATCGTGCGGCACGACAACTACGCGGCGCGCGCCGACGAGAACCGGATCTCGCTCGTGCCGATCGCGCCGAACCGCGGCATCGTCACCGACCGCCGGGGCGTCGTGCTGGCGCGCAACTACTCGGCCTACACGCTCGAGATCACGCCGTCGAAGGTGGTCAACCTCGACGCGACGATCGAGGCGCTGGGCGAGGTCGTCACCATCGAGCAGCGTGACCGGCGGCGCTTTCGCAAGCTGCTCGAGGAGACGAAGACCTTCGAGGGCATCCCGATCCGCACGCGGCTCACCGAGGAGGAGGTCGCGCGCTTCGTCGGCCAGCGCTATCGCTTTCCCGGCGTCGAGGTGCAGGCGCGTCTCTTCCGTCAGTACCCGCTCGGCGAGAGCGCCGCGCACGTGATCGGCTACATCGGCCGCGTCAGCGAGAAGGACCTCGACCGTCTGGAAGAGCGCGAGGAGAAGGAGGGCGTCGACCTGCTGACGAACTACCAGGGCACCGACTACATCGGCAAGGAAGGGCTCGAGAAGAAGTACGAGCCGCAACTGCACGGCACGACCGGGGCCGAAGAGGTCGAGGTCACGGCGTCGGGCCGCGCGGTCAGGACGCTTTCGCGCACGCCGGCGCTGTCGGGCGACAACCTCGTGCTGTCGATCGACATCAAGCTGCAGCAGCTCGTCGAGGAAGCGTTCGGCGACCGGCGCGGGGCGCTGGTGGCGATCGAGCCGTCGACCGGCGACATCCTCGCGTTCGTGTCGCGGCCGAGCTTCGACCCGAACCTGTTCGTCGAAGGCATCGATGCCGAGAACTGGAAGGCGTTGAACGAATCGATCGACAAGCCGCTGATCAACCGGCCGCTCGCCGGCACCTATCCGCCGGGCTCGACGTTCAAGCCGTACCTCGCGCTGGCCGCGCTCGAGAACGGCAAGCGCTCGACGACGCAGACCATCTTCGATCCCGGCTACTTCAACTACGGCAACCACCGCTTTCGTGACGACAAGGAAGGCGGCCACGGCACGGTCGACATGTACAAGTCGATCGTCGCATCGTGCGATACCTACTACTACATGCTCGCGGCCGACATGCCGATCGACACGATCGCGAACTTCCTGCGGCCGTTCGGCTTCGGACAGATCACCGGCGTCGATCTCGAAGGCGAGCGGCGCGGCGTGCTGCCGTCGACCGACTGGAAGCGGCATGCGTTCAAGAAGGTCGAGCAGCAGCGCTGGTTTCCGGGCGACACGATCTCGATCGGCATCGGCCAGGGCTACAACTCGTACACGCCGCTGCAGC
>CAXTPX010000363.1:0-4243 GCA_964246005.1 uncultured Burkholderiaceae bacterium
ATGGGGCGACGCGCTGAAGCGCGTGCTGATCACGATCACCGCGTTCACGATCGCGCACACGTTGACGCTGGCGCTCGCAGGACTGCGCATCGTCGAGCTGTCGCCGCGCCTGATCGAACCGGCGATCGCGGTGACGATCATCTTCACGGCGATCGGCAACATCCGGCCGAACCGGTTTCGCGAAAGTGCCGCGATGCCGTTCGTGTTCGGCCTCGTGCACGGCTTCGGCTTCGCCGACGTGCTGCACGAGCTCGACCTTCCGCTCGGGCAGTTCGTCTGGGCGCTGCTGCGCTTCAACCTCGGCGTCGAAGCGGGGCAGCTGATGATCGTGGCTGTGGTGCTGCTGCCGCTCTACCTGATGCGTCGGAAACCCTGGTACCGCACGCGCGTGTTGATCCCCGTGTCGACGATCGCGATCGGGTTGGCCGCGATCTGGTTCGCCGAGCGGGTCTTCGACTTCAAGGTCCTGCCGATCTGATCGCGCCGTGCGGCGGCGTCAGCCACGCCCACCCATGAGCTTCTTCAGCAACGGCGTGATCGCGAGCAGGACCACGCCTGCGCCGATCGAGCTGCCGACGAGGAACCAGTACAGCGGAATTTGCGTCGTCTTCAGCATTTCCTCGAGCGAGCCGGCGAGGTAGTTGGCGATCGCGTTGGCCGTGTACCAGAGGCCCATCAGCATCGCGGCGAGGCGCGTCGGCGCGAGCTTCGTCACCATCGACAGGCCGATCGGCGACAGGAACAGTTCGCCGACCGTGTGGATCACGAACACCATCACGAGCCATTCGGGGCCGACCTTGCCGACCGTCGCGGCGCGCGCATCGGCCATCGCGAGCAGGATGAAGCCGAGACCGAGGATGATCATCCCGAGCCCCATCTTCGCCGGGGTCGGGATCGAGAAGCGCGACGAGTCGAGCCGCGTCCACATGATCGACAGCAGCGGTCCGAGCGCCACGATCGCGAGCGGATTGATCGCCTGGAAGTACGACGCCGGCATCTCCCAGCCGAACACGTTGCGATCGGTGCGCTGGTCGGCGAACAGGCTCATCGTGCCGCCGGCCTGCTCGAAGCCCATCCAGAAGAACACGACGAAGAGACCCATGATGAAGATCGCGATGATGCGATTCCACTCCTCGCGCGTGAGCGGCTCGACGCCGGCCTTCGGGCCGCCCGCGCGTCCGGCGAACCACAGCACGCCGATGACCGCCGCGATCAGCACCAGCTGGCCGATGCCGCCGAGCGCGGTCCAGTACGGTCCGACCAGGTTCGACCCGCCGAGAATGAGGTAGACGAGCGGCACCATGCAGAGCGGGATCAAGAAGATCTGGATCCAGTCGCTGCGATCGAGGAAGGTCTTGCCGGCGGGAAGGCCCGCGCCGTCGAGCTTCTTCTGGCCGAGCGTGAACTGGACCACGCCGAACAGCATACCGACGCCGGCGGCCGCGAAGCCGTAGTGCCAGCCAACCTTCTCGCCGAGCGTGCCCGCCACCAGGGGCGCGAGGAACGCACCGAGGTTCACGCCCATGTAGTAGATCGTGAAGCCGCCGTCGCGACGCGGGTCGTCCTGCTTGTAGAGAGAGCCGAGCAACGTCGCGAGGTTCGGCTTGAAGAAGCCGTTCCCGATGATGATGAGGCCGAGCGCGAGATGCAGCAGCGGCTCGAACGCCATCGCGAAGTGGCCGAGCGCCATCGTCAGGCCGCCGATCAGCACCGCCTTCCGCTGGCCGAGATAGCGGTCCGACAGGTAGCCGCCGACGATCGGGGTGAGATACACGAGGGCCGTGTAGAGCCCCAACAGCGCGAGCGCATCCTTGCGTTCGTAGTGCAGCGAGTTGACCAGGTACAGCACCAGCAACGCTCGCATTCCGTAGTAGCTGAAGCGTTCCCACATCTCCGTGAGAAAGATCATCGGCAGGGCCCGCGGATGCCGGCCGGTGTCGACGGGCAGGGCGTGCGCGGGGTAGTCGGTGAGTACGGTCATCGATCGGTCATGGTTGGGAGGGACGGGGAACGGTGCGTGGGGCCCGGCGACTGCATTATGCAAGTGGGCGACCGACGAGCCGTTCGAGCGTGCGCAGCGGGGACGCGTCCGCGTCCGCGATGCGCGCGAGCGGCAGTCGATACGTCTGCTCGAACATGAACTGCCCGGACATCGCGGCATGCATCACCTGGTCCGAGAAGCAGATCCAGGTGGTGCCGGGCGCGAAATCGACATCGCGTTGCGGGCAGTCGCGTTGATAGTCCGCATCTCCCTTCGCGAGGTCGTGCAACTGCAGCATCAGGTGGTCGTACGCGGACCGCGGACGTTTCGTGATGTGCAGCTTGTGCAGCAGCCATGCGCCGCCCGGCGGGAACGCCCTGGTTCGTGGCAGGAAGCGGGTCGCCATCGACGCGAAATCTTCACCGACGCGCCAGCGCCTCGGCATCGTGTCGGGATGGACGTTGCTGAAGACGCGCAGGATGCGGTCGCCGTGCGTCGGGTTCGACGGGAACGCATCGACGTGCAGGCGGGTGTCGTCCTTCCGCCATGACAGGGCCTTGCCGGACGTGGTGTCGCCGATCGCGCGGGGCCGGAAGCTGGTGCCGGTGGCGTGACGTGCCGCGTCGTAAGTGGGAAACAGGCCGTCGATCAGCGCATGGCTCGCCTCGGCATAGCGACCGATCATCGCCGCCACCAGGTCGCGTCGCGTGCCGACGGCCGTCGTGCCCGTGATGCCGTCTCGACCCTTCCGCACGTAGATGCTTTTCCGTCGATCGTCGGCGAGCGACGCGTGGAAGAGGGCGCGCTCCTCGGTCGTGACGTGGAAAGCAAGCGCAGGACAGGTCACCACGCCACCCCGCTCGATCACGGATTGCAGTCGTGCGTCGGGCGACCGACCGTGCCACGCGTCGATCGTCGCGCGATGAATGACGGCGCAGTCGTTCACACGGGCCGTCGGTGCGAGGTCAGCCAGCGAGCTCGACGATCGCGGCATAGTCGGCCGCCGATACCGGCGTGATCGACAGCCGGTTGCCCCGTTTGAGGATCAGCAGTTCGGACAGCGCCGGCTGTTCGCGCAACTCCGCGAGCGACACGAGGCGCGTCTTCTTCGTGACCTTGACGTCGACCAGCATCCAGCGCGGCGCCTCGCGCGTGGCCTTCGGGTCGTAGTACCGGTTCTTCGGGTCGAACTGCGTTTCGTCCGGGTACGCGGTGCTCGCGACCTTTGCGAGGCCGGCGACCCCGGGCTCGGGGCAGCTCGAGTGATAGAACAGCACGAGGTCGCCGACCTTCATCTGGTCGCGCATGAAATTGCGAGCCTGATAACCGCGCACGCCGTACCACGCCACCGTCGCGTGCGGCATCGCGAGGACGTCGTCGATCGAGACGTCGGAGGGCTCGGATTTCATCAACCAGTGATTCATCGGATGCTGCGAGCGCCGGACAAAAAAGAACGGCCGACGAATCGCTCGTCGGCCGCTGACATAGGGCCCCGCCAATGCCGCCAGACCGTTATCCTGAACCGAAGGTCCAGGGGGTCGCAGTCAACGGTGCTTCAGGTTCATCCAGCAAGGGATGATCGCAACGGCACCGCACTATTCCACAACCGAAGCAACACAAGTTGGTACAGGAATACTGGTCTAAAGCGAACACAGCAGGGTGACTGGTGGTGCAAAAGCGCTGATGCGCTAGAACAGGCGCTCCTGATTGGCGAGCGCGTTATCGAGTACGGCATCGATCGCCTGCATTCTACGCAGAATCTCCGGGTCGGCAACCGACGCCGATGATGTCGATACGCCGTCTTGCGAAAGCCCGGCCGGCGGCTCGGTCTGCATCGCGCGATGCGACAGCAACTCGCCCGCGATGTTGATCGCGGCGAAGACCGCGATGCGCTCGGTGCCCGCGATCTTCCCCTGGTCCCGGATGGCCTGCATGTTGCGGTCGACATGCGCCACGGCGGCCAGCAACGTGTCGCGTTCGGCGGGCTCGCACGAGAGGCGATAGTCGCGCCCGAGGATGTTGACCGTCAGGCTTTCCATGGCGTTCAGGCGTCGCTCGACATGCGAGCGATCAAGGTCTCGACGCGCTCGCGCGCCGTCTCGAGCCGCTCGCGCAGTACACGGTTCTCGTTGTCACGCTGGTCGATCGTGTCGCGCATCGCCTCGTTCTCCGCGCGCAACGTCGTGACGACGCGCGCCAGCGTCGCTACGCGCTCGGCGATGCGGTCGAGTTCCTGGGCGAGGCCGGTCGTCATGGCCCGAT
>CAXTPX010000364.1:0-4236 GCA_964246005.1 uncultured Burkholderiaceae bacterium
GCGACGAGCCGGGCTAACGCCCCGTTTCGAGCCTTTCGGCGCGCGATCCCTGCTTCACCGCCCGGGCCGTGACCAGCATCGGATAGCGATCGTCCACGTGATCGAGCTCGTCCACGGTGAGGTCCTCGCACGCGAGGCCCGTGAGGAAGCCGATCGCGGCCAGGACGTTGCCGTGTCCTTCCACCGAGACGTCGTCGAACGCGGTCGACAGCAGGCGTCGTACCGATTGCGGCGTGAAGCGCCAGTGCTCGCCCCAGCGGTCGCGATCGTACGGACTGATCTGGCTGATGCCGGGTACCGTCAGCAGCAGCACGCCGCCCGGCGCGAGGATGCGATGCACGGTCGCGATCGCGCGCTCGAGCGGATACACGTATTGCAGCGTCTGCGTGCAGACGAAGCAGTCGAAGCGATCGTCCGGCAACGCGTCGCCGTCGGCGAGATCGGCGACGAAGGTCGCGCTCGGATGGCCGGGGTCGATGTGCAGGATGTCGCGCGAGGTCAGCCGATCGCCCCCGAAGCGGTCGAGGTACACCGTCTCGGCGACCTCGAGCCCGCGACCGCGCACGTCGTTCGCATGTCGCTCGATGAACCCGTCGATGTAGTGGCGATCGATCGGCCGGCCGCGACCGCCACCGAAGCCGGCATCGATCGGGGTCAGGCGATGCAGGTCGCCGAGGTCGACGTGGGGAGATGACGACATGAGCTCTCTCGAAAGTCAGGGCAGGTCGAGGATGCGCGGCTCGAAGCGACGCAGGAAGTCGGCATCGTGCGAGGCCACGATCCAGAGCCGGTCCGCGCGCGCACGCAGGCCGGCTTCGAAGACCGCGACCGCCGCGGCATCGAGACCTTCGGTCGGCTCGTCGAGCAGCATCACCGGACAGTCGGAAGCGAGCGCGAGCGCGAGCATCAGCTTCTTCTGCGTGCCGAACGAGAGATTCGAGACCGCGCGGGTCGGGGCCGCGTACACGCCGAACGCCTCGGCCAGGGCAGTGACGGCGTCCGCGTCGATGTCCCCCTTGCCGTGCCTGACCAGCGCCGAGAAGTCGCCGATCGTGACGCCCGGATGGATCTCGAGCCGGTTCGGTACGTAGAACACGCACTCGAGGTAGGCGTTGCGCGAGCGTGCGAGCGACAGGTCCGCCGAAGGCGCCCGAAGCACGATCGAGCCACGTTCATACGGTTCGATCCCCGCGAGACATTCGAGCAGCGTGGTCTTGCCGCAGCCGTTCGCGCCCCGCACCCAGGTGACGCCGGGGTCGGCCGTGGACGACCAGCCATCGAAGACGCGCCGTGCGCCGTACGACTTGACCAGGTCCGCGACGTCGAGCATCACGGCTGCGCGACCGCGAACCAGGTCACCCCGATCAACGCGGACCACGACAACACGCCGCGCAGCAGCACGGTCGACTGCGACCACAGCACGACCCAGGGCGCAGCGACGGCGAGGCTGGCCCAGCCGGCAACGACGGCATTGCCCGAAGCGTGCAGCGACATCGCCTCCGCGGGCGACGCGATCAGGAACAGCACGGTGCTCGAGACCAGCACGCGCGCCGCGGAATCGCCGATCCGCACAGGCAACTGCCGCAGGACACGGGAACGTCGCCAGCTGTCCATCGCGAGGACCGTCGTCTTCGCTGCAGCGATCAGTTGCCAGACCAGCAGCAGCGCCGCCACCAAGAGGACGGCATCGCCCACCGGCCTGCCGATCCTCCAACCGCTCAAGACCGCGAGCGCGAGCGTCGGGACGAACATCCAGGGCCATCGCGCCCGCATCGCGTCGACGTGCAACTGCAGCCAGACGTCGGCTCGCGGCGAGCGCGTGCGCCACCAGCGTCCGCCTTCGACAGTCCGGCGAGGCCGCCGCGCCGCGACGACGATCACGAGCGTGACGACCGAGACGACCGCCAGGATCACCGGTCCGCTCACGAGCGCACCGATCAGCACGACGGCGACGACGCTCGCACCGACGACCGCCGACGCGAGCGCCACCGACCTCGCGGCGATGCGCAGCCAGACTGCCAGCAATGCGATCGACATCGGCAGCGTGGCGATCACGGTGCCGTCGACGGCTCCGTACCGTGCGCCGGCGGTCAGCATCGTCGCGACCGGCAGCATCAGCACCGCGACCGACACGGCGTCGCCGACCATCGAAGCCGTGCGCGTCGTGCCGATGTGCGCGAGATAGCGCGAATGGCCGGACCACTCGAACACCGGCCTCGTCGCGACGCCGATGCCGACCACCGCGAGCGCGAGCACGAGCGCCGGCAGGTAGCCGCCCGCGTCGGTGCGCGGTGCGAGCAGCAGCGGCCGCAACGGTGCGATCCACGCCTCGGGATCGGTCACGGTGTACTGCCCGACGACGACGGCGATGAACAGCACGACGATCTGCCGCGACCGGTCGAGCGACTTCAGGACCGCGTCGAGGAGCGCGAGTCGCAGGCGGATCTGCGCGGTGATCAATGCGCCACCGACGATGCGAGGCGATCGACGGCGAGTCCCGCGAAGACCGCGGCGCCGAACCAGTTGTTGTGCAGGAACGCCTTGAAACAGCCTTCGCGCGATCGGGTCCGGATCAGCCGATGGTGATGGACCGCGATGCCCGCGGCGACCGCCAGACCGGCAAACCATGCCGCGCCCAATTTCGCCATCGAGCCGGCGACGACCAGGAGCGCGAGCGTGATCGCGTAGCACGTCATCACCGCGACCACGTCATGACGCCCGAACGTGATCGCCGCCGTGCGGATGCCGATGCGCAGGTCGTCGTCGCGGTCGACCATCGCGTATTCGGTGTCGTACGCGAGCGCCCAGGTGACGTTGGCCGCGAGCAGCACCCAGCCGACCGGCGGCACCGTATCCACGATCGCCGCGAACGCCATCGGGATGCCGAAGCCGAACGCGATGCCGAGGTAGGCCTGCGGCAATGCGAAGAAACGCTTCGTGAACGGATAGCTGGCTGCCACGAACACGGCGACGCACGACAGGCCGAGCGTCAGCCGATTCAGCGGCAGGATCAGCAGCAGCGAGCACAACGCCAGCAGCGTCGCGACGGCGAGTGCCTCCCAGCCCGCGATGCGGCCGCTCGTCAGCGGGCGGGCCGCGGTGCGCGCGACGTGTCGGTCGAAGTCGCGATCGGCCCAGTCGTTGACGGCGCAACCGGCCGAGCGCATCAGCACGGTGCCGAGCACGAAGGCGATCAGCACGTACCACGGCGGCCGCCCGTCGGACGCGATCCACAACGCCCACAGGGTGGGCCACAGGAGCAGCAGGATGCCGATCGGCTTGTCGAGGCGGACCAGCTTCCCGTACAGCGACAGCCGATCGGTCCATCGCGCGCGGGGCGCCGATGGTTCCGGCAGGCGAGACACGCCGGCCACTCGTGGTCTTCGGGACGAGCGGTCTAGCGCAACATGCTGCGCAGCATCCACGCGGTCTTCTCGTGGACCTGCAGGCGTTGCGTCAGCATGTCGAGGCTCGCCTCGTCGCCGGCCTTGTCGGCGAGCACGAACGCGTTGCGCGCGGTGCGCGTGACGGCCTCGTGGCCCTTGACGAGATAGCTCAACATCTCCAGCGCCCCGGGCACCCCCGACACTTCTTCGATCGACGCGAGCCTGCCGAGCTCGCTATAGGTGCCCGGCGCCGGAAAGCCCAGCGAACGGATGCGCTCGGCAACGGTGTCGACCGCGAGCCACAACTCGTTGTACTGCACCTCGAACATCAGGTGCAGCGTGTTGAACATCGGCCCTTCGACGTTCCAGTGGAAGTTGTGGGTCTGCAGGTACAGCGAATAGGTGTCGGCCATCACGTTCGACAACGCGCGCGACACGGCCGCCCGGTCGTCGGACGAGATGCCGATGTGGATCGCATCGGAATCGACCGGCACGTCGCTCGTCTGGTACTTCGCTTCGACCGCCAGGGCGGCCTTCAGCTCCTTGCTCTTCTTCTTCGACATCGGCGACTCCGGAGGATCACGGTGGAACGATCTTAGACGACGCGCCGCGGCGGGCGCATCACGCCATGGCGGCGTCGAGCGAGAGCTTCGTCATCCCGTCGAGCGTGCACTCGCCGACGGCCGAACGAACCAGCTCGATCGCCGCCCGGCGCGGGAACGACTTGCGCCACGCGAGCACGACGCGCCGTCCGGGCACGGGGTCGGCGAACGGGAGGTAGCGCAGCAGGCTGTCGACCGGCAGCGGCGACGGCACCGACGTGCGCGGCAGCACCGTGACGCCGATCCCG
>CAXTPX010000365.1:0-4230 GCA_964246005.1 uncultured Burkholderiaceae bacterium
TTCATGCCGATCAGCGCGTTGCGCCCGACGCTGCAGCCGTGCAGGACGGCGCCGTGGCCCACGTGTCCGTCCTCCGCGATGCGCGTGACCGCGCCGGGGAAGCCATGCACGACGCACGTGTCCTGCAGGTTAGCACCCGCCTCCATCACGATCTGGCCGAAGTCGCCGCGCAACGATGCGCACGGCCCGACGTAGCAACGCGGCCCGACGATCACGTCGCCGATCAGGACCGCCGTGGGATGGACGTGCGCGGTCGGGTCCACCACCGGGACCAGGCCGTCGATCGCGTAGCAGGGCATCGCCAATCTCCTCGATGAATGTTCGCTCGATTCGTGAAGGGAGCATTGTGCGGGTCCCGGTCGAGCAGGATTGACCGACCGCTCGGTCGGTAATAGACTGCGCGCTCGTTCCCCGGAGATCCGCGTCATGCCCGTCCGCTCCCCGCAGCAGATCGCCGATCACGTGCGCGAAGGCATGTACGTGCGCGATCGTGCGGCGCAGATGCTGGCGATCACGATCGTCGACATGCGGCCGGGGGCCGCGACGCTTTCGATGACGGTCCGCGACGACATGCTGAACGGCCACGACATCTGCCACGGCGGACTGATCACGACGCTCGCCGACACGTGCTTCGCGTACGCCTGCAATTCGTACGACGAGCTGACGGTGGCCTCCGGCTTCAGCGTCGACCTGATGGCGCCCGGGCATCTGGGCGACGTGCTCACGGCCGTCGGCGTGGAGGTCGCGAAGGGCGGGCGCACCGGCCTCTACGACATCACCGTGACCAACCAGCGCGACGAGCGCATCGCCGTCTTCCGCGGCCGCTCGTACACGATGAAGGGGAAGCCGGCAGTGCGTGAGGAGTCGTCCGCGTGACGGCCCTCCAGGCGCAACCGCGCGACGTCGGCCGCGACCGTATCGAGCACGCGAGCCGCGACGAGATCGTCGCGCTGCAGCTCACGCGACTTCGCCGGTCGCTCGGCCGCGCCTACGCCAACGTCGCGCACTACCGCCAGGCCTTCGATGCGGCCGGGGTGCACCCCGACGACCTGAAGCAGTTGTCCGACCTGTCGAAGTTTCCGTTCACGACGAAGAAGGACCTGCGCGCCCATTACCCGTTCGGCCTGTTCGCCGTGCCGCGCGACCAGGTCGTCCGCGTGCACGCGTCGTCGGGCACGACCGGCAAGCCGACCGTCGTCGGCTACACGCAGAACGACATCGACGTGTGGGCCGACCTCGTGGCCCGCTCCATCCATGCGGCCGGCGGACGCCGCGGCGACATGATCCACGTCGCCTACGGTTACGGCCTCTTCACCGGCGGCCTCGGCGCGCACTACGGCGCGGAGCGACTCGGCTGCACCGTGATCCCGATGTCGGGCGGACAGACCGAGAAGCAGGTCCAGCTGCTGGTCGACTTCCGGCCCGACATCATCATGGTCACGCCGAGCTACATGCAGGTGATCGTCGAGGAGTTCGAGCGCCAGGGCCTCGACGCGGCGGCGAGCTCGCTCCGCATCGGCATCTTCGGCGCGGAACCGTGGACCGAGGCGATGCGCGCCGATATCGAGCGCCGCGCGGGGCTCGACGCCGTCGACATCTACGGGCTGTCCGAGGTGATGGGACCCGGCGTCGCGAGCGAATGCATCGAGTCGAAGGACGGCCCGGTGATCTGGGAGGACCACTTCTACCCGGAGATCGTCGACCCCGACACCGGCTGTGTCCTGCCCGACGGCGTCGAAGGCGAGCTCGTGTTCACGTCGCTGACGAAGGAGGCGTTGCCGATCGTGCGCTATCGCACGCGCGACCTGACGCGACTGTTGCCGCCGACGTCGCGCGCCTTCCGGCGCATGGGCAAGATCGTCGGGCGGAGCGACGACATGCTGATCATCCGCGGCGTCAACGTGTTCCCGACGCAGCTGGAGGAGGTCGTGCTGCAGCATCCGCAGTTGTCGGGGCAGTACCAGATCGTCGTCACGCGCGACGGTCACCTGGACGAGGTCGAGCTGATCTGCGAATTTCAGCCCCAGGTCACCGACGCCGACCAGGTCCGACTCGCGAGCGATGTATCCGACTGGCTACAACGCCGCATCAAGACGCTGGTCGGCATCTCAACGCGCGTGTCGGTGCTGCCGAGCAACTCCATAGAACGGACGATGACCGGCAAGGCCCGACGAGTCGTCGACAAGCGAGGGGGACGATGACGATGGGTGGAACTCCGGCTGCCGGCAGCGGCGTGGTGCGCCGCTGCGCCGCGCTGATCTCGCTGCTGCTGCTCGCGACGACCGCGTCGCAGGCGGCCGACGAGGCCGCGCCGCCGCGCACGAGCATCGAGACCTTCTTCCGCAACCCCGACATCGGCGCCGCGAAGCTCTCGCCGTCCGGAAAGTGGCTGGCCATCACGACGGCGACGAAGACGAGCCGGATCTTCCTGGCCGTGGTCAAGGTCGGCGACGACAAGGTGCCGCCGAAAGTGCTCGCGAGTTTCTCGGACGTCGATATCAACTCGTACGCGTGGGTCAACGACGAGCGCCTCGTGTTCAACACGATCGATACGTTGGCGCCGGCCCGGGACCAGCGCTTCGGTCCGGGCCTGTACTCGGTCAAGCGCGACGGGTCGGAGATGCGGATGCTGATCCGGCCGCAGTGGATCTCGCCGATCAGCGACGGGTCGCGCGCCGGAGGGCTCGAGCCCAATCACCAGCTGGTCGCCACGCTCGACGACGGGGGCGACGATGTGCTGGTCGCCGAATCCAAGTTCAGCATGGTCGGCGAGCCGGTGCTGGTCGTCCCTAAGCGGCTGAACACCGCGACGGGTCGGACGACGAGCCTCGCGCTCGGTGCACCGTCGAACACATTGGGCTGGGTCTTCGACAGGACGGGACGACCGCGCGTCGCCGTGTCGGAATCGAAAGGTCGTGTCGAGGTGGCGTGGCGGCCGACCGGGCAGGACGCATGGACCCCGCTCGCGAGCTTCTCCGCCCTCCGCCCGGCGTTCGTGCCGCTCGCGGTCCACCGCGACGAGCTCTTCGTCGCGGCGCCGTCGGGCGAAGGGCATGCCGTGCTCAAACGATTCGATTTCGCCACGGGCAAGCCGGCGTCGGAGGCGATGGTCGAAGCGCCCGGGTTCGACCTGAACCCCGTCCTTTGGACCGAGACGGGGACCGGCCGGCTGCTCGGGATCCGCTACGAGACCGATGCGCCGTCGACCATCTGGCTCGATCCGGTCGCCAAGCGACTGCAGGCATTGGCCGATGCGAGGTTTCCGGGCCAGGTGAACGACCTCCAGTGTCGACATTGCTCCGATGGCGGCATCGTGATGGTCCATTCCTATTCGGACCGCGATCCCGGCAGTTACTGGCTCTACGACATCGCTGCCGAGTCCTGGGAATTGGTCGGGAAAGCGCGCAAGGCGATCGACCCGCGCCAGATGGCGCAACTCGACTTCTATCGGACCCAGGCCCGCGACGGCGAAGACCTGCCGATCTGGATCACGATGCCGAACGGCACCCCCGACAAGCCGCGTGCCGCCGTCGTCCTCGTCCATGGTGGTCCGTGGGTTCGCGGGGGCCACTGGCACTGGGACGCCGATGCGCAGTTCCTCGCGTCGCGCGGTTACGTGGTCATCGAGCCGGAGTTCCGCGGCAGCACCGGGTATGGGGAGAAGCACCTCGAAAAGGGCTTCAAGCAGTGGGGACTGACGATGCAGGACGACCTGGCCGACGCGGTGCAATGGGCGGCGACGAAGGGCATGATCGACCCGAAGCGCGTCTGCATCGCCGGTGCGAGTTACGGCGGTTACGCGACCTTGATGGGGCTGGTCCGCAATCCCGACCTGTACCGCTGCGGCGTCGCGTGGGTGGCGGTGACCGACCCTCGCCTGTTGTTCGCGAACAGTTGGTCGTCCGACATATCGCAGGAAGCGATCCAGTATTCGTTGCCCGTGATGCTCGGCGACCCGGACAAGGACGCCGCCTTGCTGAAGGACGCCGCCCCTGTCGAGCATGCGAAGGAAATCCGAGCGCCGTTGCTGTTGGCGTTCGGCGGCAACGACGTTCGCGTCCCGCTCGAGCATGGCACCAGCCTGCGACGGGCGATGGAGTCTGCGGGACTTCATCCGGAGTTCGTCGTCTACGACGGCGAAGGCCACGGTTTCCTCAAGGTCGAGAACCGCGTGGACTTCTACACGCGGATGGAAAAGTTTCTCGCTAAGAACCTCCAGTAACTGAAGAC
>CAXTPX010000366.1:0-4224 GCA_964246005.1 uncultured Burkholderiaceae bacterium
ATCCCGCACGCGGATGGGGTGGTCCCCACGCTCGACGACGAACTCGCGCTCGTGCGTGCCTATCTCGAACTCGCGACGGTGCGCCAGTCGGGTCGCCTCGCCTGGTCGATGGAGATCGATGCCACCCTCGGCGCGCTGCCGTTCCCCGCGCTGATGCTCGCCACGCTGGTCGAGAACGCGATCAAGCACGGGATCATCCCGTCGCGGCACGGCGGCCACGTCACCGTCACGGTGGGACGCGTCGACCGGTTCATGGAAGCGTGCGTCCTCGACACCGGGATCGGGCTCGGCGGCGCGACCGGCGGCAGCGGCATCGGACTGGCGAACACGCGCGCGCGGCTGGCGTCGCTCTACCAGGAAGCGGCGACGCTGACGTTGATGCACAACGTCCCGCACGGCGTTCGCGCCGTCATCCGCATTCCGCTATGAACGCGGCGCCGATGGATCCCGCGTGGTCGCCCGGTGGAGAAGTACGGTCAACCGTCGGTGCCCAACGGCCCGGGCCCGGCGAATGGCGACGCTTTTCGAGGCTCCTCGTCTACGGCCTGCTCGTCAGCCTGACGATGATCGGACTCGTGATGCCGCTCGGTCCGGCGGACGGGTTCGATTCGACGATCAGGGTGACGATCTTCATGATGATCGCCTGGCTGCCCGGCAGCCTCCTGTTCGCCGCGATGCTGTGGTGGATCACCCGCGGCTCGGCGCCGTGGCGAAAGCTGTCGATCGCGTTGCCGCTCTTCGCCGTGTCGGTGGCGATCTACCAGCGCAGCATCGCGATCGTCGTCGGGTCCTGGCTCGCCGGTCGTTCCGCGGTTTCGATCGCGACGACGTCGGCCAACCTGTTGCCGATCTTCATCCATGTCCTCTGGTGCTGCCTGACCTACGGCGGCGTCGCGGCGGTGATCTACCTGCTCACGCGGCACGTCGACCAGACCACCGCCACGCTGCACGCCATCGCGATCGCGCGCGAACGCAACGAAGCCGCAATCGACGACGAAGAGATGCGCGCCATCGTCGAGCAGATCGAGCCCCGTCTCCTGCTCGACGTGATGAGCGCCGCACAACGTCAATACGATCGCTGCCCCGCCGAGGCCGAAGAAACGCTGCGGATCTGTACCGACTTCCTCCGCTTCGCGATGCCGCAGCGGCGATCGGGTCGATCGACGGTGGACGCCGAGCTGAAGGTCGTGGATCTCTACCTGCGCCTGCGCGACCGCGTCGATCGCCGGCCGGTGACGTGGCGCATCCATCGACCCGTCGGATCGGCGATCGACCGCCTGCTCGAGCAGAGCCCGATGCCGGCGATGGCGCTGCTGCCGGTGCTCGAACGACTCGTCGGTCGCGAAGCCGGCGGTGGTCCGGTCACGATCGATCTCACCGTCGGAGCCGCTGCCGGATCGATCGAGATCCGGCTGAGCGCACCCGTCGTCGCACCGTTCGTCGACGCTGCGTGGCGGCGGGCGCTGGACCTCCGCCTCGCCTGCGTCTGCGGATCGAGCGCGTCGGTCCGGATCGAGGACGGAGCCGATGCCGCGCTGCGCCTGCTGATCGTCGTACCCGCTCACCACTCGTAGAGGTTTCACCCACCCACGTCACCCAGAGGAGCTTTCGATGCAGCCATCGAACCATCGCCGTCGCCTGCTGATGCTCGCGGCCGGGGCCGCCGTGCCCGACGCGCCGCCCCGTCAGGACCCCACCGGCGTCCAGCCCGACAACTATCGCGTGGTCCTCGACAACGCGCAGGTGCGCGTGCTGGACTACCGGGCCAGACCTGGGATGGGCATGTGCGGCACCGGGCTCCACTCCCACCCCGCGCACTTGACGGTCACGCTGACGCCGGCTCGCGTTCGCGTCAAGCAGGATGGAAAGACGCAGGTCGTCGAACTTCCGGCCGGAGCGGTGTTCTGGAGCGACGGCGAAGTGCACGAGACGGAGAATCTCACCGGCACCGAGGCTCGCGCGTTGATCGTCGAGCTGAAGAAAGCCTGATCGTGGCGCCGACCGACGACTTCGAGCCGGGTCTGCCCGACCCCGCGGACTCGTCGGTCGCGACGGCCGTCCTCGTCGAGGACGAGACGGTCCTGCGCGACGAACTCCGCTCGGCCCTGAGGCTCTTGTGGCCCGAACTGCGCATCGTCGGTGAAGCAGCCAACGGATTCGAGGCCGTGCGGCTGATCGACGCCCACGAGCCGGACATCCTGTTCCTCGATATCCAGATGCCCGGGATCACCGGCCTCGACGTGGCGATGCACGCGAATGGCCGATGCCAGATCGTGTTCCTGACGGCCTATGACGAACATGCGGTGCTGGCGTTCGATCATGGCGCCGTCGACTACCTCCTGAAGCCGCTGTCGACGACACGACTCGCGACCGCGCTGCGGCGTCTCAAGCGATCCCTCGCCGTCCCGTCGCCGGACTACCGGCGCGTTCTGCAACAGCTCGGAGCGGCCGCTGCTTCGAAGCACTACCTTCGCTGGATCAACGCGTCTCACGGTGACACGGTCAGGCTGGTAACGGTCGAAGAGATCAGCTACTTCCAGTCCGACCGCAAGTACACGCGGATGGTGACGACCGGCGCCGAGACGCTGATCCGCAAGACGATCAAGGAACTGTGCGACGAGCTCGACCCCGCCACGTTCTGGCAGGTCCATCGAAGCACGATCGTCAACGTCGTCGAGATCGCAGGCGTCTCCCGCGACCTCTGCGGCCGGCTGAAGCTGAAGCTGAAACATCGCCACGAGACGGTTCTCGTGAGCCAGCCCTTTGCGCATCTCTTCCGGCAGATGTAGTCGGAAGGCACGACGCGCGGATCCGCCGCGGAGTGGCACCATGCGACGATCCTGTAGCGACACGACCCTGCCGTTCCCGACCTGGTGGACTGAACGGATGAAGCGGCAGTGTCTGGTGAGTGGATCGCGTGTCGAGGCAAGGCGTGAGGCGGCGTCATAGCCCCTGCCATGGCGACGACGAGCAACGCCCCATCGGCGCGTGAGCCGCCTGCGAGGCGCTGTCGATTTGTCCGTTACAGTCCACTGGATGACCTCCCTCACGCTGACGCGACCCGACGACTGGCACCTGCACCTGCGCGACGGCGCTGCGTTGCGATCGGTCGTCCCGTACAGCGCGCGCCAGTTCGCGCGCGCGATCGTGATGCCGAACCTGAAGCCGCCGGTCACGACGGTCGCGGCCGCCGCGGCGTATCGCGGGCGCATCGTCGATGCACTGCCGGCCGACGCGTCCTTCACGCCGCTGATGACGCTGTACCTGACCGACAGCACGTCGCCCGATGAGATCCGCCGTGCGCAGGACAGCGGCTTCGTGCACGGCATCAAGCTCTACCCCGCAGGCGCGACGACCAACTCGGCCGCGGGCGTGACCGACCTGCGCCGTTGCTGGCCGGCGCTCGAGACCATGCAGGCCGTCGGCATGCCGTTGCTGGTCCACGGGGAAGTGACCGATCAGGCCGTCGACCTGTTCGATCGCGAGCGGGTCTTCATCGATGAGCAGTTGATCCCGTTGCGCGCCGCATTCCCCGCGCTCAAGGTCGTGTTCGAGCACATCACGACGCGCGAGGCGGCGCAGTACGTGGACGAACACGGGGCCGGCGATCGCCCGATGCTCGGCGCGACGATCACCGCGCACCACCTGCTGTACAACCGCAACGCGCTGTTCGCCGGTGGGCTGCGGCCGCACTGGTACTGCCTGCCGGTGTTGAAGCGCGAGACGCATCGAAGCGCGCTGATCGACGCTGCCGTCTCGGGCAAGCCGTGCTTCTTCCTCGGCACCGACAGCGCGCCGCACGCGCGGCACACGAAGGAAAGCGCGTGCTGCGGTGCCGGCGCGTTCACCGCGTTCCATGCGATGGAGCTGTACGCGGAGGCGTTCGAGCGCGCCGGCCGGCTCGACCGGCTGGAAGCATTCGCGAGCTTCTTCGGGGCCGACTTCTACGGCCTGCCGCGCAACACCGATCGCATCACGCTGGCGCAGGCGGAATGGACGATTCCCGACCGCGTCGACTTCGGCGGCGACGAACTGGTGCCGCTCGATGCCGGCGGCCAGTTGCGATGGCGGCTCGCGTGACGACCGTCAAACGTGCCGCCGTCCCTCGTCATTCCTCCACCGCTGCCTTGCACGCCGCAGCGTTCTGCCGATAGGTCGCCACGCGGGCGAGCGCTTCGTTCACGTCGATCTGGTAGATCACCCGGGTCCGATGGACGAACTGGA
>CAXTPX010000367.1:0-4206 GCA_964246005.1 uncultured Burkholderiaceae bacterium
CTGCTCGCCGGCACCGTCGAGTTCGTCGGCGTCGCGTCCGGGGGTCGCGATGTGCTCGAACCGCTCGCGCACCTGGCGCGACGCGAGACCCCGGGGGGTGCGGCTGCCGGTGTGTCGACCGAGGCGAGCTTGCCGTTCGAACGCGTCAAGAGCCCGGCCGAACTCGATCGCCGCATCGCGACCGCCGGCAAGCCGGTGCTGCTCGACTTCTATGCCGACTGGTGCGTGTCGTGCAAGGAGATGGAGCGCTTCACGTATACCGACGCGCGCGTCGCTTCGCGGATGCAGGACTTCCTGCTGTTGAAGGCCGACGTCACGGCCAACGACGACGACGACCGTGCGCTGTTGAAGCGCTTCAAGCTGTTCGGGCCGCCCGGCATCGTGTTCTTCGATCGCGATGGCCGCCATCTCGCGGACGCCGGCGTGATCGGCTTCCAGAATGCCGACCGCTTCCTGTCGAGCCTGACGAAGGTGGATGCGCCGGGTTCCTGAAGGGCTGCTGACAGCGGCGTTGCATCACCCGATGTTGTCGATGCGATCGAACAGGCGCTCGAACATCAACGCATCCATGAAGAACTTGGTGGCCCAGTTCGGATAGCGCCACGTCATGTAGTCCTCGCCGATCGGATGCGAGCCCTTGATCGCACCGCGCATCGTCGTCGGACCGTCGAGCTTCTGCAGTCGCATGTTGAAGCGGTTGGCCGCCACCGCGTTCTGCATCAGGTCACGCTCGCCGGTGACCTTCGCGAGCCGGTACCAGTTGAGAGCCATCTGCGAATTGCCGGTCATGCAACTCCAGTTCGATAGCGGCGTCCAGTCGGGCGACAAGTAGCCGGACATCGAACCGTCCGGATTCTGTCGTTCGGCTACGCGGCGAGCCATCGTCAGCGCCGCCTCGACATAGGTCGCGTTCCCGGTCGCGACGCCGACTTCGAGGATGCCGCGCATCGAATACGCGATCGTATGGGTGAGCGCCCGGTCGTCGGGGTTGGTGGTCAGGCAATTGCCCGGCAGCCACCCGTTCGGTTGTGCGGTCGACAGCGCCCAAGCGACGTTGCGGTCGGCCGCATCGAGGTAGCGGCGGTCGCGGGTCACGTCGAACGAGCGCACGAGACCGAACGCGCTGCGGGTGTTGTAGGTCCCGTTCTTCGAGTGCGCGAACGGCGAGACGAAGCGTCGCCAGCACCCGTCTTCGTCCTGCGCGGCCACCAGCCAGTCCGACGCGCGGACGAGACTGTCGTGGATCGTCGGGTCGCCGGTTTCCTGTGCGGCGCGAGCCAGGCCGAACAGGACCTGCCCCGTGTTGAAGATGGTCGGCGCGACGACTTCGGCGGCCATCGTGCCGGCACGGATCCCGCCGTCCGGAAGCTGCTCGGCCACTTCCCAGCGGGCCATCCGCAACGCGGCGTCGCGGTACGCCGGTGCCTCGAAGTAATGCGCGTAGTCGCACAGCGTCGGGATCAGGTATCCGGTCGTCTCCGGATACGAAGCCATCCACGTGCCGGTCCGGATGTTGAACGAATGGGCGACGCCATCGTCCGCGGTCGCCTGTTGGGCGACGAGCGTCCAGGCGGCCGCGTTGGCCAGATGCGTCTCGATCGACTGCGGCTCGTGGAACGAGAGCCCCAGTCGGTCCTTCGCATGTTCGATCCAGTGCTTCATGAATTCCTTGGGTCAGGACAGGCGATCGGCGAAGCCGGGTCTCATGCGATGGGACGCGCCGCGAGTTGCTCGGGCGTCGAGTAGATCGTCAGGCCTTCTGCGGCGAGCGATTCGAGATGCTCGTAGAAGCGTTGCGCCGGGATCACCCAGGACGTCGCTTCGCCGACCTCGCCCCACCCGAGCAGTCCGTGCCGGTCGAACTCCGCCTTGAAGTAGTCGCGCAGGTCGTCGCGACCCGGTGCGTCGATCCGCTGCGGCATGAAGCGCGGATCGAGCGGGACGACCGGGACCTGGACGCGCCGCCCGTCCCAGTCGAGGCAAGGCATCGAATAGGACTCCGCCATGCGGACCGGCAACGGGAAGCGATCGAGCAGGCGGTCTTCGAGCAGATGGTAGAAGGTCACCGGCCCCATCGAGATGCCGAGCCCGACGACCTTCGCGTCCAGCGCGTGGCAGCGGTCCCACGGCGAGCCCGTGCCGAAGATCGACGGCGCGCGATGATGGTCCTCGACGATCGACTGCGCATCCCGTCCGATCGCGGAGACCGAGTGGGTCGGATGGATGCTGCGGGCGATGCCGTCGAAGGTCAGGAATTCCGATGGCAGCCGCCCGAGATGCGAGCCGTGGCGGCGTGGATCGAACACGTAGCCATCGAGCTTGCACGTCGCGAGGATGGTGCCCCCCGGCAGCCAGTAGGTCGGCACGACCAGCGTTCCCGTCGCGCCGACGGCCTCGACCAGCGCTTCGAGCACCGTCCGGGGTCCGCCTTCGACGAAGCCGATGCTCTTCAACGACGAATGCAGCATCACGACGTCGCCGGCGCCGATCCCGAGCGACTCGAGTCCGCGACGCAGCTCCGCTTTCGTGACCAGCCGCCGGCTCGCCTTCATCTCGGCGGCCCTCTGCTGCTGGTGTCGCGAGGCGAGCAGCGCCTTCACGAGTTGTTTGGCTTTGTCGAGCATGTCGGCGGGCAGTTCGGCTCCGGTGGGCGAGCGTCCATCGCGGAGTGGATCGGCGGTGCGATGCGACGACGAGGGAGGCACCGCTTTTACGCCAGCGTTCAGGGCTCTGCAACCGGAGCGTCGAAGCCAGTGGCAGCGACACCACAGCGACGCTCGAGCGTCAGCGGTCGCGGCACACCGGGCAGGCCGGATCGCGCGGCAGCGCGATGCTCTGCCATTCCATGCAGAGCGCGTCGAGCAACAGCAGGCGGCCCGACAGCGACGGCAACCCGATGACGAGCTTCGCCGCTTCGGCTGCCTGCATCGCACCGACGATGCCGGTGAGCGGCGCGAACACGCCCATCGTCGAGCAGGCGACCTCGTCGACCTCGTCGGCTTCCGGAAACAGGCACGCGTAGCACGGGGCCCGGGGCGCCGCGCGATCGTCGTCGCGGCGCAGGTCGAAGCTCGCGATCTGCCCGTCGAAGCGGATCGCTGCGCCCGACACGAGCGGAACGCCGGCCGCGACGCACGCGCGATTGATCGCATGTCGCGTGGCGAAGTTGTCGGTGCAGTCGAGCACCACGTCGGCTGTCGGCACGAGCGCAGCGAGCCGTGCCGCATCGACGCGTTCGTTCAGCGCCCGGACGTCCACCTCGGGATTGAGTCGCGACAACGCGGCAGCGCCCGACGCGACCTTCGCGAGCCCGATGTCCGGCGTGCCGTGGAGGATCTGTCGTTGCAGGTTGGTGAGGTCGACGTCGTCGTCGTCGATCAGCGACAGTCGGCCGATGCCGCTCGCGGCGAGATAGAGGGCCGCGGGGGAGCCGAGGCCGCCCGCCCCGACGACGATGGCATGCGCTTCGTCGAGACGCTGCTGACCTTCGATGCCGATGTCGTCGAGCAGGATGTGGCGCGAATAGCGCAGCAGGCGTTCGTCGTTCATCGCGATGGACGCGGACAGCCCTCGAAAAAAGGGCCGCTGATCAGCGGCCCGTCGACGATGGTGGTTCCGCGGTCAGTGCTTGGTTGCCGCGGCATCGGGGGTGGCCACGGCCTTGGCCGAGTTCGCTTCGAGCTGTTCGCGCGACACCGCCGCGGTCATCTTCTTCGTCTCGACCGGCTCGCCCTTCAACAGATGGAGCGCCTGTTGCAGCTGGTAGTCGTCCGGCGAGCCGAACTCGATCGGCTTCTTCAGCGCCGCGGCACGGCGCTCGTCCTCGGCCTTCTTGTCCTCGGCCGATTGCGTGACGTCCTTCTTCTCGTCGTTGGCCGCGGCGACCTCGGTGTTGTTCAAGTGACGTTCGAGGTCGGCCTCGCGCGGGAAGGCGAAGATGTTGCCCTCGGCCGTGTCGTCGACAATGTAGTCGGGCACGATCCCGGTGGCCTGGATCGAGCGGCCGTTCGGCGTGTAGTAGCGCGAGATGGTCAGCTTGATGCCGGTCTTCCGCTCGGGCGGCAGCGGCAGGATCGTCTGCACCGACCCCTTGCCGAAGGTGGTGGTGCCGACGATCTTGGCGCGCTTGTAGTCCTGCAGCGCGCCCGCGACGATCTCGGACGCGGACGCGGAACCGCCGTTGACGAGCACGACCATCGGCACGTC
>CAXTPX010000368.1:0-4194 GCA_964246005.1 uncultured Burkholderiaceae bacterium
GGCGTCCGCATGGCGTTGATGCCGCTGCGCCGGGTCGAAGCGGAAGCCGCCGAACGATCGATCGCCAATATGCAGCCGCTCGACGTCGGCAACGCGCCGGCGGAGGTGCGCGGGCTGATCGAGGCGTTCAACCGCATGATGAATCGCGTCGGCCAGGCCATCGAGGTGCAACGTCAGTTCCTCGCGAACGCCGCGCATCAGTTGAAGACGCCCGTGGCGGGCATGCGCCTCCAGGCGCAACTCGCGATGACCGCGACGACCCTCGACGGCGCCCACGGCAACATGCAGTCCGTCGAACGCCGTGCGGCGCACAGCGCCCACTTGATCGACCAACTGCTCTCTCTCGCGCAGGCGGAAGCCGGGGAAACCGGCATGCCGAGTACGCGCTGCGACCTCGCCCGGGTCGCCCGCCACGTGATCGAGCGGTTGCTGCCGGACGCGCGCTCGCGCAACGTCGACCTCGGTTACGAGACCGATGGCGAGGACCAGATCCTCCAGGCGAACCCGGTCCTGATCGGAGAATTGATGACGAACCTGGTCGACAACGCGCTGCGCTACGGACGCCAGGGCGGTCGCGTAACGTTGCGCCTCGAGCACACCGGGCGTGCGATCGTGTTGTCGGTCGCGGACGATGGCAGCGGCTTCCCCGAAGCCACGCGCGAACTGGTGTTTCGTCGGTTCTGGCGCTCGGACACGAGCCTTTCCGACGGGGCCGGGCTCGGCCTCGCGATCGTCAAGGAGATCGCGGAGCGGTACGGCGGCATCGTGACGATCGTGTCCCGGCCGGCGTTCGACGGCACGAGGATCGACATCGCGTTTCCGGTTGCGTGAGCGAAGCGCATCGAACGCCGTTCGATGCGTAGCACCGGAATCCAGGAAGTGACTCGCCGCGGAGGCCGGGTCGTGACGACGCGCCGGTTCGAAGGCAGCGCACGCCACCCGATCATGGTCGCGCGCACCTTGGCCGCCTCGAACGCGAGCTGATCCGCCACGACGGAAGTCCCCCGGGCTCCGAGAGCGCTATCCGGCCGCCATCGCCGCACGGCGCACCGAGCGCCTCGTGTCGAGAGCATGTACGCCGTCCATCCGTCACCCATGCCGTGTCGCATCGACATGCGCCTTACAGGGCTCGTCGTCTCGACCGGCATTCAATGTCGCTGGTTTACTGCCGATAGCTGCTGCACCTGGTGGCGCCGTGCGCATAGCAAGGATCGGACTACGCCGTGACCGGACCGCCAGTGCCATCCACCGCACGTTGCAACGAGAGAATCATCGATGGGCAGCACAGCGCCACGCGAGTACCCCGACGACCGGGTGGACGAGGTCGGCTCGCCTTCGCGGGCGACCCGGACCCTGCTGCTGGTCGATGACCACGAGCTGATCCGCTACGGCGTCAAGCTGCTCTACGCCGAACTGCGGGGCTGTCCCCTCCGCTGGCTCGAAGCGCGCTCGCTCTCCGACGCGCTCGCGATCTACGCGGCCGAGCCGGTGGTCGACGCCGTGCTGCTCGACCTCAACCTCTCCGACTGCAAGGGCCTGCAGGGGCTGCGTCACTTCATTGCGCGTCACCCGGCAGCGCGCATCGCGGTCTTCAGCGCGACGCAGGACGAGTTCGTCGTCCGACAGGCACGAGCGCTCGGCGCGTCCGGCTACGTGTCCAAAGGCGCTGCGGTGGTCGACATGCAGGCGGCGCTCTGCGAGCTGTTGTGGCCGCAGGCGCGCCCGTCGGATCGCGGCGGCAACAAGAGCGTGCTCTTTCCCCATCTTGCGACGTCGTCGATCTACGACCGGGTCGCGGAGCTCGGGTCGCGCCATATCGAAATCCTCGAACTGGTCCTCTCCGGTTGCACGAACCAGGAGATCAGCAACTCGATGGGTCTGTCGCTCGGCACGGTCAAGAACTACGTGTCGGCGCTGCTCCTCGCGCTCGACGTCAAGTCGCGATCGCACATGGTGAGCCTGTTTCGCTGAACCTCCGCGCGACGCGACAGCGGACGACCTGAATGGACGGTGGCGACAGGGCGGTCCTCCGCTTTTCCGCGGTCGCGGGCGATTCGGCGTCCCGGGCACGGACCGATGCCCCGACCGCTGCGTACGACCTTCGCCTTCGCGAAGGCATGGACGCGAGCGCCGCCGCGGCGTTGCCGCTCTTTCTCGCTGCGATCGGCGTCGCGCTGGTCGCCCACCTGCTCTTCGTCGACGAGACGCCGCAACGAAGCGCGTGGCTCGCGCTGGTCATGACGATCGAACTCGCGGCGATCGCCGGCCATGCGGTCGCCGCCCTTCGGAGGTCGGAAGCGTGGCGTCGGCCGGCCCGACGGGTGACGAGCGTCGGCAGCGTCCTCCTGCTCGCGGCCCTGGCTTGTCATCCGCTGATCTTCGATGTCGGCGGCTCCTCCCTGCACCGCATGGCGTTCCTGTCGGTCTGCGTGGCTGCGCTGTGCGGCGCCGCAGGGTTCGCCGGCTCGTACCGCCTCGCGTGGGTGCCGCTGCTGGTGCCGCTCGCATGGCTGGCGATCGCGCTCGTGCCGAGGCAGGCCGTCGTGGCAGGCGACCTCCTCGTGACGAGCACGATCGTTGCCGGCCTGATGTTCCTGACGACACGGGGACTGCTGCGCGCGCGGACGCGGACGACGCGTGCACGACTCGACGCCGAAGATCGCATCCTCGGGCTGACGGCCGCACGCGACCGGGCGTTGAAGGACGACAGCGAGAAGAGCCGCTTCCTCGCGACCGCGACGCACGACCTGCGCCAGCCGCTGCACGCCCTGGGGCTCTTCGCCGCGGCGCTGGAGAACCGTTTGCGCGGGACCGACAACGAACGCGTGGTCCAGGACATGGTGCAATCGATCGACGGCCTGAACCGATCGTTCAACGCCATCATGGATGTCTCGCAGCTCGACGCCGGCGCGATCGAGCCGAGCCTTCAGCGCTTCCCGCTCCGCGACATCTTCCGACGCCTTCACATGCATTTCGCCGGCCAGGCGGAGCAGGAAGGGCTGGCACTGCGTTTTTCGCCGGGCGGCAAATCGGTCACCAGCGACCCGCAATTGCTGGAGCGCATCCTCGGCAACCTGATCCAGAACGCGCTGAAGTACACCGTCGATGGCGGCGTGGTGGTGGTGGCGCGAACCACCAGCCTGCACTTCAACATCGAGGTCTGGGACACGGGCGTCGGCATTCCGGCGCTCGAGTTGCCGCTCATCTTCGACGAGTTCTACCAGATCGGCCGACACGAACGCGTGCGGATGCGCGGCCTCGGCATGGGTCTCGCGATCGTCAAGCGGCTGGCCGAGTTGCTCGGACACGAGCTGACGATCGCGTCGATTCCGGGACGCGGCTCGATGTTCCGCCTGAGCGTCCCGCGGGGCGACCTGTCGGACATCGAGGACTTCACCGTCGCCGCGGACACCATTCCGATGCCGTTGTCGCGGCAACGCACTGCACTGATCGTCGACGACGACGAAGCGATCCGCACCGGTCTCGGCTTGTTGCTCACCGAGTGGGGGTATCAGTCGGTGGGTGCCGCGGACATCGACCAGGCGCGCTACGTGTTGCGTCTGCTCGAGTCGGTGCCGGATGTGCTCCTGTGCGACCTGCACCTCGGCGACGGACCGAGCGGAATCGCCGTGATCCAGGCGATCCGTCGGCAATGCGGCAGGGACGTTCCCGCGGTCCTGATCACCGGTGATCCGTCGGTCGACGAGCTCGCGCGATCCGTCGGCAGCGACTTGCTGGTGCTGTCGAAGCCGGTACAGCCGCGCCGGTTGCGGAACGCGTTGCGCAGCTTCGAGGAGGCCGGTTGAGACGCACTGCGGCCCCGGAAGTGACTTTCGACCACTGCACGCGAGCTTCTTCGTCACTAGAGTCGCACGGTGAATCAAAGGATGAGCCGGACGACGAATGCTTGACGCCGAATTGTTCCTTGCGCCGCTGCCGGGCGAGCACCCGAGTGGAAGCGACCTCGAGTACGACGACGCGTTCCGGGCGATGGAAGAGGCGGCCGAGGACAAGCCGGAGACCGAGTGGGGCGACAGGATCTATCCGGCCAGGCCACCCGACTGGTCGACCGTGCATGCGCAGGCCATCCAGCTCGCCGCGGTGACCAGGGACCTGCGGGTCGCCGTCTGGCTGGCTCGCAGCGGCGCGCGGCTGTCGGGCCTGGCGGGCTACATCGGCGGCCTGCGGCTGATC
>CAXTPX010000369.1:0-4190 GCA_964246005.1 uncultured Burkholderiaceae bacterium
CGACGGCCGGCCACCAGCGCTGCCAGGCCGAGGCCCAGCAAGCCGAACGTCTCCGGCTCGGGGACCCCGGTCGACACGGGCGGCGCGGCGCCGGCCGGCAGATCCACGATCGCCGCGATCAGGCTCAACGCATCTTGCACGCCAGCGCTCAGCGTGACGTGCAATGAATTCACGCCGGGGGTGAGGAAGCTCGAGATGTCGTACGAGGCGATGTCGAAGAGGTTTCCGTTGTTGCCGGTGCCGGTGCCGGTGCCACCGGGCAGCGAGGTGCCCTGGAAGAGGCCACCGGTCATGAACGGGACGCCGTTGATGCTCAGGGTGCCGTCGTCGGTGGCCCCGAAGTTCTGCCCGTCCGAGACGAAGAGCCGCAGGAACGCCTGTCCGCTCGTGTAGTTGATGCCGCTCAGCGTGAGGTCCCAGCCCGCCGCGTCGTAAGCCGAAGCGAAATTCGAGTCGTTGCCGTTGAAGATGACCAGGTCACGATTGTTGGTCGCGATGCCGTCGTTGAAGGCGACCAGCGTGGCGGCCCCGTTGATGTCGGCCGTCGGCTTCTGGAAATTGGTCAGGGCGTAGGCGCCGTTGCCGTTGATGACCGACGTCGTCGTCGCCCGATAGGCCTGACTGTTGGCCTCGTTCCAGAAGTTGTCGGCCGAGAAACCGATATTGGTGCCGGTCACCGACGTGCCCGCAACGGTCACGGTCGCGTTCGCGTTCGGATCGGTCGCGTTCGTCGGTCCGTGCCAGTACAGCAGCGACTGCGTGACCGGGCCGCTGACGCCGGTGACCGTGATCGTCCCGGTCCCGGTGGCGCGCATGCCGCCGGTGCCGGCGGTGACGTAATCCGTGTTGAAGATCGTCGTATACGGCGCGATCGTGTTCGCGCTCGCCATTCCGGCGACCAGGCAGGTCGCGATGGCCGCAAGGCGCGCTGCAATCTTGGTAGGTTGGTTGTGCATGGGTTCTTCCGATTCGTTGACTGGCCCAAGCGTCCTGTCGTCGCAGTCCGGGCCTTTGAAGAGAGGGGCGTCCCGCCATCCGTCGATTTAGCCGAAGGAGGGTGACGACTCCATGCTTAGCAACTCGCGGGCCACTCCAAAAGTTCGTTCCCGTTCAATGACTTGCGAATTGGGCTCGCATCGTCCTACCGGGGGATGTAAGGGCGTCCGACAGTATCGAATCGACCCGATACCTCATGCGTTACCTAGTTGCTGCCCGCTGTGGAAACCGGTCACGCGATCGTGTCGACCACCCCGCCGTCGACGCGCAAAGCAGCCCCCGTCGTCGCCGACGCCTGCATCGAGCACACATAGACGACCATGTTCGCGACCTCCTCGACGGTGGCGGGCCGCTGGATGATCGAGCTCGGCCGCTTGGCCTTCACGAAGGCGATGCCCGCTTCATCGATCGACACGCCGTCCTTCGCCGCCTGCTTCTCGAGCATCGTGCGCACGCCCTCGGACATCGTCGGGCCCGGCAGAACCGAGTTGACCGTCACGCCGGTGCCCGCGACCCGCTTCGCGAGGCCGCGCGCGACCGACAGGTTGGCGGTCTTCGTGAAGCCGTAATGGATCATGTCCGGGGGGATGTTGAGCGCCGACTCCGACGAGATGAACACGACACGTCCCCAGCCGCGATCGATCATCTGCGGCAGATAGGCACGCGAGAGCCGCACGCCCGACATCACGTTGGTCTCGAAGAAGCGGGTCCACTCGTCGTCGGGGATCTCGAAGAAGTCCTGCACGCCGTAAGTGCCGAGGTTGTTGACGACGATGTCGGCATGCGGCACGGCCGCGAACATCGCATCGCATCCCGCTGCGGTAGCCAGGTCGCCGGCCTGCCCGCGGAGTTCTGCGCCCGGAACGACCTCCTGGATCTTCGCGATCGCGCGGTCGACCGCGTCCTGCGTCCGGCCGTTGACGACCACGGTCGCGCCGGTGGCCGCAAGACCCTGCGCGATCGCGAAGCCGATGCCGCCGGTCGAGCCGCTGACGATGGCGGTCTTGCCGCCCAGTTGAATGTGCATGGATGGACTTTCGATGAGTGGGTGGATCGGCAGCGTTCAGTGGGCCGCGATGCGGCCCTGCACGAACAACAGGTACGACATCGGATCGCGGCCGTAGACGGCCTCGAGTTGCGACGGGCCGCGTGGAATGCCGACCAGCCCGCCCACGCCCCAGCGGACCGGACCGGTCGCCGCGACATCGTAGATGTACCCAAGTGAAAGCTTCCGTACGACGAACGATCGCCCGTAGAGCGCGTCGTTCTCGGCGAACAGTTCGTCCTTGTCGACCCGTTCGAAGCGGCCGAAGACCGTGTGCCGGTCGCGGACGAAGGTCGACTCGAGAAAGGCGCCGGGCAGCCGCGAGCGCGCTTCGGGACCGCGCTTGTCGTTGCGTGCCCAGGCGGCCGTCGTCGCCCACTCGCCGCCCGCGAGCGAGACGTGATGCATCGCCGATGCCGTCAGGCGACGAACGCTCGTCTCGGGCTCGAGCGCCTCCGGGCTCTTCAGGTAGCCGTAGCTCGCCTGCAGTGCCCAGTTCGACGTCGGATTGAACGAGAGCCGCGTGGACCACGAATCGAAGCGGCGCGTCTCGATGTTCCAGCGAAATTGATCGGGCTCGCGGCCGTTGAACCACGACGCTTCGAGCTTGAACGGTCCCTGGCTCGCGCCTGCCGTGACCACGCCGAACGTGATGTGGGTCGAGTCGAACCAGTGATGCGTGAGCGGCGCCTCGGGATTGCGCATCCCCGAATAGCGATGCATGAAGGTCGGCGGACCGAGCGCCGGCTCGCCCGGTAGTCCGGCATAGACGAACGCAGCACGGTCGCCTTCGAACGAAAGGCTGTAGCTCGACGACAGTTCCATGAACGCGTCGTGCGGATGTTGCCGGTCGATCAACGGCGTCCGGCCGTCGGCCGTCTCGCCGGTCTGGAACAGCAGCGGATAGCCGCTCGCGCCCATCGTCGGATCGAGCGACCCCATCGCGCGCAGGCCGAGCGTGCCCGGTCCGAGCGGTCGCTGCGCCATGCCCATCAGCATCGTCTCGGTGAACGTCTTGTGGTCGCCGCGCGGGCCGGTCTGGCGGTCGTGGATCAGGTTGCCGAAGCCGTGCAGCATCAGCGACCAGTCGCCTTCGGACGTGGACAGCATCTCCATCGGCGTGGCCTCGGGCTGCCAGCTCGTGCCGGACGCTTCACGCGACATCGGGTACGCGCCGAACTGAGCGGTCATCGCGTTCATCGACATCGGCATCGACATGTCCATCGGCGTGTCCGGCATCGCGTCGTGTGGATGCTCCGGCGGCTCGGCGAACGCCGCCAGCGGGAGAGACGAGCCGAGGAGAATCACGAATGCGAGGCGGAGCATCGGCGAGCGTCAGTCGATCGTCGCCTCGAAGACGCCGGCCTCCCGGTTCTTGCGGACCGCATCCCAGCGATGAACGCGCCCGTTCATCGCAAGCCACACCCCGGCGGGCAGGGTCACTGCGCACGCGCACGCGAAGCCGAGGTTGAACAGCGCGTCCGACTCGGCGATGGCGTACGGGACCATCGCGCCGGTCAGGACGATGGTCATGCCATCGTCGATGTTGGGTCCGAGGACGCGCGCCGTCTCGGGCATCGTGTCGGTGCCGTGGACGAGCACGATCGCCGTCTCCACAGCCGCGCGACACGCGGCGAGCACGCGCTCCCGATCCGCGTCCCGCATGTCGAGACTGTCGATCTGCATCAGCGTCTCGACGACGACCGGGACCGTCAGCCGCGCGCGCTTCACCATCGCGGGCAACTGCGAGTCGGTGAAGACCAGTTCTCCGCGAAGCGGGTCGTAGCGCTTGTCGAAGGTGCCGCCGCAGGCGATCAGTCGCAACGCGCGGGTCGTATCGGTCATGGGGGAGCTGTGCAGAAAGTAAGATGCCGCGCCGCAGTCTATCCGCCCGCTGCAAGCGGCATCCCGTGAACGAGAGTCGATGACGAGCCCGTACGAACAGGTGGTCTTCGCCGGCGGCGGCAACCGCTGCTGGTGGCAGGCGGGCTTCTGGGACGTCGTCGCGCCGTCGATCGGCCTCGCGCCGCGCGTGATCGCGGGCGTGTCGGCCGGCGCGGCCACCGCCTGCATGCTTTACGCGAACGACTCGCAGTGGACGATGGACTACTACCGCGAGGCGCTGAAGAGCAACCGGCGCAACGCGTAC
>CAXTPX010000370.1:0-4189 GCA_964246005.1 uncultured Burkholderiaceae bacterium
AGGCGACCGCTGCACGGGATGTCGCGCGAAAGCAGTTCGAGCTGACGAGAGCCGACGCTTGTCGCTACGACGTGCTCGGCCAGCAGAAGCAGTTCGAGGCGCTGCAGCAGGCTTACCTCGCTTCCGACGCGTTGTTGCAGAAGTACGCGGTCAAGGCGCAGATCGACGGCGTCGTGCTGGCGGTCAATGCCTCGCCCGGCAGCTACGTCTCGTCGCAAGGCGTCTTCGATGCGTATACGCAGGGGCAGGACCCGGTGGTCGTGATGAGTGCCCGGCAGGACTACCTGAACGTGCGCTGCTTCGTCGACGAGATCCTGGTCTCCCGGTTGCCGCAGGCGGACCACATCGAAGCGCAGATGTCGTTGCGGGGCACCGACGTGAAGGTGCCGCTGGAATTCGTGCGCGTGCAGCCCTACGTATCGCCGAAGATCGAGCTGTCGAACCAGCGCCAGGAACGGGTCGACCTGCGCGTCCTGCCGGTCATCTTCCGCTTCAAGGTGACGGCCGCCACGATGGCCTATCCGGGCCAGCTGGTCGACGTCTTCATCGGCCGGAAATGAGCCCCCGCGCCGACGCTTCGATGGCGAGGGGCTGGTTGCCGCGGGCCGGCAAGGCGCTGCTGTTGAAGAGCTGCCTCGTCCTGCTCGGCGGCTGTGCCGCAGGTCCGGACTTCGTCTCGCCGCAGGCGCCGGATGCGTCCCGCTATACCCGGGACCCCGCGATCGGGCCGACGGTGGCTGCCGACGGCATGGCGCAGCGCTTCGCACCCGGCGCGGAACTCCCGTTGGCGTGGTGGCGACTGCTCGGATCGGCGGCGCTCGACGCCACCGTACAGCGCGCGCTGGTCAACAGTCCGACGCTCCAGTCGGCCGAAGCCAGCCTGCGGCAGAGCCAGGACAACCTGCGCGCCGGCGACGGCCTCTTCTATCCGCAGGTCGTCGCGGGTGTCGGCGCCGCACGCGAGCGCGGCGCGACCGACCAGCGTTCGACGGCGCAGACCTCGGTGTTCAACGTGTTGACCGCCAGTGGCAACATCGGCTACGTCCTCGACGTTTTCGGCGGCGAACGGCGCGCCGTGGAAAATCTGCAGGCACAGGTCGACATCCAGCGCTTTCTCGCGCGCGCGGCTTACGTGACGTTGTCGGCCAACGTGGTCGACGCCTGGATCGCGCGAGCGGCTTATGTCGCAGAGGCGCGCGCGACCGAACAGTTGATCGCGCTCGAGGTCGATCAGCTGACCAGCACCGAAGCGCAGGTGCGCGCCGGCACCTCGCCCTACGCCAACGTCCTGAGTCAGCGCGCCTTGATCGCCGCCAACCGCGCCCTGCTCGCGTCGCTGCGGCAAAGGATCAGCCAGGCAGGGCACCTGCTCGCGTTGCTCGAGGGCGACCTGCCAGCGAACGCCGCACTGCCCGACACCGAGTTGAGCAGCCTGACGTTGCCGCTCGACCTGCCGTTGAGCCTTCCCTCCGAGCTCGTGCACCAACGCCCGGACATCCTGGCGGCCGAAGCGCGGCTGCACGCCGCCAGCGCGCGGATCGGGGTCGCGACGGCCGCACTGTTCCCGAGCTTCAGCCTGAGTGCCGGCTACGGCGCGGCCGGTTCCAGCCTGGGCAACCTGCTCGGGGCGGCCGGGCGCTTCTGGAGCATCGGTCCGTCGATTGCGGCACCGCTGTTCAACGGCGGCAGCCTGCGCGCGCAACGCCAGTCCGCGATCGATGCGTTCGACGTGCAGCAGGCCGACTATCGGCAGACCGTGCTCGTGGCGTTCGGCCAGGTCGCCGATGCGCTCCGGGCGCTCGAACACGATGCCGAGGCGCTGCAGGCGCAGGCCGAGGCCCGGCAGGCCGCTTCCGACGCGCTGACGCTGCTGCGCGCGAACTATCGTGCCGGCCTCGTCGCCTATGTCGATGTGCTGAGCGCCGAGGTGCAACTGCAGGTCGCCACCATCGCTTACCTCCAGGCAGTCGGGCAGCGACACCAGGACACGGTCGCGCTGTTCGTCGCGCTGGGGGGCGGCTGGTGGAACGCGCCGGGGGACACTCCTCGCGCACGGGTGGACGGTCCGGCGACCGTGGGCCTCGCGCCGTGAAATATGCCGGCATCCTGCGCATCGGCTTCAAGCTGCTGGTCAACGACCGCGCCAAGTTCTCGGCGCTCCTGATCGGCATCACCTTCGCGGTGTTCCTGATGATGCAGATGACGGCGATGTTCGCCGGCATCCTCAACCGCGCCTATTCCACCGTCACGAACATCGGCGCGACCATGTGGATCATGGACCCGGCCGTGAACACGGCCACGAGTTCGATCCCGCTGCCCGACTACCTGCTCGATGCGGTGCGCAGCATGGACGGCGTGAGCTACGCCGTTCCGTTGTTCATCGGCGGCGCGCAGGTCAAGCTCGCGAGCGGAACCTACCAGGGGATCACCGTCGTCGGCCTGGACGACGCGAGCCTGTTCGGACGGCCCGAGATGGAGCGGGGGAACCTCGAGGACATCTATGCCGACAACTCGTTCTTCGTCGTCGACGATGCGGAGTTCGACAAGCTCGAGGACCCGAAGATCGGGACGACCTTCGAGCTCAACGACCATCGCGGCGTGATCGTCGGCATCGCCAAGGTCGCCGCGAACGGCCTCAACGGCGTCCCGACCCTGTACACGACCTACAGCCGCGCCATCGAATACATCCCGACGACGCGCTTCACGATTTCGTATGTGCTGCTGCAACCCAGGAACGCCGCGGCGGTGGCCGGCATCAAGCGGCAGGTCGCCAGCCTGGGCTACGTCGCGTTCACCAAGGCCGAGTTCAACAGTCGAATCGCCGACTACTACACGTACCGGACCGGGATCGGCACCAACATCCTGTTGATGACGGTGATCAGCTTCCTCGTCGGCCTTTCGATCTCGGGCCAGACCTTCTACAGCTTCATTCTCGAGAACCTGGAGAAATTCGGGGCGCTGAAGGCGATGGGTGCGAAGAGCGGCGAGCTCGTCACGATGATCCTGTTCATGGCCACGTTCACGGCGTTGACCGGCTTCGGTCTGGGCATCGGACTCGTGACCCTGACGATCACGATCATGCGGAGCCGGCTGCCGAACTACGCCGCGATCATCACGTTCGGGAACCTCGGCCTCGCGTTCGGCATGGTCGTCGTCATCGCGGCCATCTCGAGCTACTTCGGGGTCAGGAAGGTCCTCGAGATCGAGCCGTTCGACATCTTCAGGGGCTGACCGAGAGGCCTCGTTCGTTCCGCGAGCGGCGTCGTGAAGAGTACGCCACCGCACAGACCCGGGCTGCCGCCGGTGCGAGCCTCACGGCTGGTCGAGCCGAGCCGCTTCGCGCTCGATGACGCGGGAGCAGGGCGCCTGAACAGGAAGCCGAAGTCCGTCGCGCCGGCCGTGGCCGTTTCCGGGAGCCGGCATGACGATTCAGGCAGCCCCGCTTGCACCCCGCGACGTCGAGCAACCTGCCGGCTCGCCGGCCGCAGGGGTGGGATTGACGGCGCGGGAAGCCGGGCAGCGCCTCGGCTCGCAAGGTCCGAACCTCCTGCCCGACGACGCGGACCATCCGTTGCGATCGGCACTCGAAAAATTCTGGGCGCCAGTCCCGTGGATGCTGGAGGGCGCGATCGTCCTGCAGCTGTCCCTCGGCAAGCGACTCGAGGCTTCGGTCATCGCGCTGCTGCTCGTGTTCAATGCCGCGCTGGGTTATTTCCAGCAGCATCGCGCGGAGGCGACGCTGGCCGGCCTCAGGTCGCGACTGGCGCTCACGGCGTGGGTTATCCGCGACGGTCTGTGGAAGTCGGTGCCGGCGGCGGAAGTCGTCGCCGGCGACACGGTCCAGTTGTCGCTGGGCGGCGTCGTCCCGGCCGACGTACGACTGACCAGCGGATCCGTGCTGCTCGACCAGTCGATGCTGACCGGTGAATCGCTCCCGGTCGAGGCATCGTCGGGAACAGAAGCCTATTCCGGTGCGTTGATCCGACGCGGCGAAGCGGTCGCCGAGGTGACGGCGACCGGCGCGCGCACGAAGTTCGGTGAGGCGGTGGGGCTCGTCAGGACAGCCCATTCGGTCAGTTCGCAACAGGGCGCGGTGTTGCGGGTCGTTCGCAATCTCGCCGTCTTCAACGGAGGCGTCATCCTGCTGCTGGTCGCCTACGCCCGCTTCCTGGCACTGCCGCTGTCCGAC
>CAXTPX010000371.1:0-4169 GCA_964246005.1 uncultured Burkholderiaceae bacterium
GTGCGACGCGACAGTTCGAATGTTCCGTTCGTTTTCATGTTCTCTCCTCCGGGTGGTCGTGCGAGCCGAGTCTAAGATGACCGGCTTCGAAATGAACGCTGCTGCGCAACGATGAACGCTTCCAGGACGCCGACCGTGCAGGTCATCGAAAGAATGATGGCCCTGATCGACGCGCTCGCCCGCGAACGGGATCCGGTCAGTCTGAAGCATCTGTCGTCGACGACCGGACTCCATTCGTCGACCGCGCATCGCATCCTCAACGACATGGTGGTCGCCCGCTTCGTCGATCGCGTCGAGCCGGGCCGTTATCAGCGCGGCATGCGCCTCCTCGAGCTCGGCAACATCGTCAAGTCGCGGCTGTCGGTGCGCGATGCGGCGCTCGACCCGATGCGCGCGCTCCACAAGAGCACCGGGCAGACGGTCAACCTGTCGGTACGACAGGGCGACGAGATCATCTACGTCGAGCGCGCCTACAACGAGTTCTCGGGGGTGCAGGTCGTGCGTGCCATCGGGGGACGCGCTCCGCTGCACCTGACGTCCGTCGGCAAGCTCTTCCTGTCGTCGGACGATCCGCGGCAGGTGCGCAGCTATGCGATGCGGACCGGCCTGTCGGGCCACACGCCGAACAGCATCACCGAACTCGCGAAGCTCGAACGCGAGCTGTCGTTCGTCCGCGCGCATGGCTATTCGCGCGACAACGAGGAACTGGAAATGGGCGTGCGCTGCATCGCCGCCGCGATCCGCGACGACGGCGGCAAGCTCGTCGCCGGCCTGTCGCTGACCGCGCCGGCCGACCGCCTCAACGAGGACTGGATCGGCGACCTGCGGACCACGGCGGCGACGATCTCGGCGGCGATCGGCGCTCCTTGAAGGTCAGCCCTGTTCCGCTTCGACCGGCGCGCGACGCTTGTGGGTGATGGCCAGGCCGATCGTTGCCAGTGCTATGAACACGAGGCTGACGGTGGCGGACTCGGGCAGGTCGTGCACGAGGCCCGCATGCGCGGCAGCGGCTGCGGACAACAGGGCGACAGCGACGATGAGGTGACGAAAGGACATGATGATCTCGTGCGGAGGATTGTCCTTACCTCGTCGCAAAGACCATGCCCCGTTGCGCTTCCTGCGGGAGCATCGCCACCCGGCTCCCCGCGAGTGACCAAACGTGGCGGCGCCGACCCAGGTCCGTCCGCCCGGGACGCAACGCCGTCAGACCTTCGGCGCGGTCTCGCGAAACGAAGGGCGTTCCGACAGCTTGTCGACGAGACGCTGCAGGTTCGGATATCCCTCGCGCCAGTCGATCTCGGCGAAGCGGAACGCGACCCAGTCGAGCGCGCAGCCGACCGAGATGTCGGCGAGCGAATAGTGAGCGCCGTTGCACCAGGCACTCTCGCCGAGGCCGGTCGACATCGCCTTCAACGCCTGGTCGACCTTGCCCCGCTGTCGTGCGATCCACTTGTCGCTGCGTTGCGCCTCGTCGCGCTGCGTCGTCTCGAGCCGCATCAGCAACGCAGCGTCGGCCAGGCCATCGGCGAGCGCCTCCCAGCACTTGACTTCGGCGCGCTCGCGGCCGTTGACCGGGATCAGCTTGCCGACCGGCGACATCGCATCGAGATACTCGACGATGACGCGCGAATCGAACACCGCGCCACCGTCCTCCATGATCAGGCAAGGAACCTTGCCGAGCGGATTGGAGTCGCTGATAGCGGTGTCGTCGGCCCAGACATCCTCGATCGCGAATTGATAATCCAGCTTTTTCTCGGCCATGACGATCCGCACCTTGCGCACGTACGGACTGGTGGTCGAGCCGATCAACTTCATGGGGGGATTGTCAAGCGATGGAGGCGGCGCAGTATAGCATCGGCCTCCGCGGCGCCTCCGGCACGAAGGCCTGCCCCCGCCCTGTCGTCGACCGGCCTCGAACCCTTGCCGGCGCGGCTTGCGGACGGATCGCGATGCTAGACTCGCGGCCCGCTTTTGCACCGCCTCGGACGCGCGCGTCGGTCCTGCGCATCGTCGGTCGGTCATCCCCATGAATGCTGGTGATCCGGATCCTTCGACCCTCTTCGCGCTCAACGCGCTGTCGCCGCTGGACGGTCGCTACGCCACCAGGGTCGATGCGCTGCGGCCGTTGCTGTCGGAGGCCGGGTTCATGCGACACCGCGTGCGCGTCGAGATCGCGTGGCTGGTCGCCTTGTCGACCGCGGGGTTGAGCGAGCTGAAGCCGTTCACGGAAGCGGCACGCGCCTGGCTCGACGCATTCGTCGCCGCGTTCGACGACCGCGACGCGGCGCGCATCAAGGCGATCGAGGCCGTCACGAATCACGACGTCAAGGCGGTCGAGTACTGGCTGAAGGAATGCTTCGCGACCGCGCCGGCGGCGATCGAGCGCGAGCTGGCCGGCGCGAGCGAGTTCATCCACTTCGCGTGCACGTCGGAGGACATCAACAACACGTCGCACGGATTGATGATCCGAAGCGCCCGGGACGACGTCCTGTTGCCAACCCTTTGCGCGGTGCACGCGCGTCTCGTGGCGCTCGCGCACGAGCACGCGGACGTGGCGATGATGTCGCGCACGCACGGCCAGACCGCGAGCCCGACGACGATGGGCAAGGAGATGGCGAACGTGGCCGCGCGCCTCGGCCGCGCGATCGAGCGCGTCGCGGCGGTCGAGGTGCTCGCGAAGATGAACGGTGCGGTCGGCAACTACAACGCGCATCTGAGCGCGTATCCGGATGTCGACTGGGAAGCGTTCGCCCGAAGCGTCGTCGAGGTCGAGCTGGGCCTCCGCTTCAATCCGTACACGATCCAGATCGAGCCGCACGACTGGATGGCCGAATTGTTCGATGCGATCGCGCGCGCCAACGCCATCGTGCTCGACCTCGATCGCGACCTGTGGGGCTACATCTCGCTCGGCTACTTCGGACAGAAGATCAGGGCCGGCGAGATCGGATCGTCGACGATGCCGCACAAGGTCAACCCGATCGACTTCGAGAATTCGGAAGGCAACCTGGGACTGGCCGACGCGCTGCTGCGCCATTTCTCGGCGAAGCTGCCCGTCTCGCGCTGGCAGCGCGACCTGACCGACTCGACCGTGCTGCGCAACGTCGGCGTGGCGTTCGGCCACTGCATCGTGGCCTACGAGTCGTGCCTGAAAGGGCTCGGCAAGCTCGAGCTCAACCGGGGCCGCATCGCGGCCGATCTCGAGTCGGCCTGGGAGGTCCTCGCCGAACCGGTGCAGACGGTCATGCGACGCCATGGCGTCGCCAACCCGTACGAACAGCTGAAGGCGCTCACGCGCGGCACGGCCATCACGCGCGAGGCGCTGCATGCGTTCATCGCCGGGCTCGACATCCCGTCCGACGAACGCGACCGGCTGTTGCGCCTCACGCCCGCGAACTACGTCGGGGACGCGGCCCGACTGGCCCGCGCGATTCGCTAGCGTCAAAAAAAACGCGAAGGGGTTAGCCTTCGCGTCAAAAAGCGGCGGCCTGAGCCGCCCCTCCTCCTTCGGTGCGTCGCGCTTCGTTCGACGCAGGAGCGGAGCTTAGGACGACCGCAAGTCGATGTCATCGGGGAATGCCCCGACGCGAGACCGTTGCACTCGATCGCGCCCGGTGGTAGGGCTGCGATCCGCGGAACCGATCGACCATCGCGGCCCTCCACCCTGCCTCCAGGGGGGAGTCGCTTTTCGCTGCGGGGCCGTCAGCACGACGTCGAACGACGTCCGGTCCCGCAGGTCGTGTCGTCCGGTCGATCGAAGACCGCGGCATGGCAAGCAAGACCTTTGCGAGCGTCTTCATCGACTGATGAAGGGGTTCGGCATCGGGCGACGCTTGCGGGCAATGGGTCGCCCTGATCGGCAAGGCCGATCACATCGGGAGCGTCGGCGCGAAGATGCTGGTCGTCGACCTGTTCCACGTGCCACCGCTGCTGTCGCTCGTCGTGATCCTCGCGATCCTCGGCACGACGATCGTGCTCAGCCTCCGCATCCCGGCGCCGGGTCAGCCGGCCGACGCCCGCACGCAGTAATCCGCGACCGCGCCGAGGACCATCGCGTCCTCGCCGGCCGCATCGGCGACCTGCAACGTCACCGCGGGCAGACGCGCGCGCAACGCATCGACCTGTCGCGGCAGGTCGCGCCGCAGGTGCGATCCGACACCGAAGAAGATCGG
>CAXTPX010000372.1:0-4166 GCA_964246005.1 uncultured Burkholderiaceae bacterium
CACGAGACCGGCCATCGGGTCCATCGCGACGCGATGCGGCAGCTCGCGCGCAGCACGAGCAGCTCGGCGCTCGCGTTCTGGTACCTGGGCGACGTGTCGAATGCCGCGGCGGTCGCCGCCGGCAGCTTCGGGTCGTTGCGCTACACGCGCGCCGCCGAGCACGAGGCGGACCTGTACGCGGTCGACGCGATGCGGGCGCAGCACGTCTCGACGCGAAGCGCGGCCGACCTGTTCCGTCGACTCGAGACCTGGTCGCCGAAGCGGCCCGACACCGTGCCACCGACAGCGCCGACGGACCATCGCCGTCTTCGCTTCCCCGAATACCTGAGCACGCATCCCGACACCGAGGACCGCATCAAGCTGTTCGACGCAGACGGGGCGGTGCCGCCATGAACAACGAGGATCGGCCATGATCCAGACCTCCGCCACGACACGTCACGGACGCATGCGCCTGATCGGCCTCGCTGTCGTCTTCCTGTGGTTCTTCATCGGCGGCATCGCGCACTTCGTCCTGACCGATGCGGAGGTGCGCATCGTGCCGCCGTACATCCCGTGGCAACGCGCAGCGGTGCTGGTGTCGGGGGTCTTCGAGTTGTTGGGGGCGGCAGGCCTGTTGTGGCGACCGACGCGACGCCCTGCCGGCTGGCTGCTGTTCGCCGTCACGATCGCCGTCACGCCGGTGCACGTGTGGATGCTGCAGACCGCGGACCAGTGGCCGGTACCGTACTGGGCACTGGTGGCGCGCCTGCCGCTGCAGGCGGCGCTGCTGTGGTTGATCCTGTGGTCGACGGCGGATCGGGCACGCGGCTCGTTCGGCCGTTGACGCGTGCAGGAGGCGGTCAGCGCTTCGGCGCGAGGAACGCCCGGACGTTGCCGGCCTCGATCGCGCGATTCATGCCCTCGGTCAGTCGTGCGACGCGATCGTCGAAGCCCGCCGGTCTCGAAGCGGCGTCGGGATGCCTGAAGTAGAGATCGGCCGGCGTGTCGGGACAGAAGCCCGATGGCGTCAGGCAACTCATTCGCAGGTACTGGTCGCGGTCGCACGGTTGACCGGGGATGCACCCGGTGAGCTGCAGCGCGATGTTGTAGACGCTCGCATCGTCCGGAGATGGCCGATAGTCGAAGCCGTCGAACCACAGGCCTTTGACCGGCGGCTGGTTGCCGACCCGTTCGAGCGATCCCAGCCAGATCGCATTGGCCGAGACGAACAACGGGTCGTGCGTATCGAGCATTCGTTGCGCGGCCGCGATCACCGCATCGACGTCACGGCCCTTCTTCGCCGCGCGCAGGTCGATCATCGTGTTGAGGAGCGGATCCGACCGATTGGCCGATTCGGCCGCCACCGACCGGTACAGCGTTTCGGTTTCGCCGGCGACGAACCCGGCGCACCGTCGCAACGTGCGCTCGATCACGTCGAGGTGCCTGCTCGTGACGGTCCCGGTCGTGGCGATCTCCGCGGCAACGCCTTCGTCGAGGAGGGAACGAGCCTGCGGTTGCGCGAGGCCGCACCAGTTGGCCGCCGCCATCGCATAGAACAGGCCGCCTTCGGCGGGACGTTGGCGCGCTCGCAGCGCGAACGCGTGCAGGTCCGGGGTCGCGGCGAACTCCTGGGTCAGCGCTGCCGAGATGGCGATGCGTCTCGAGGGGGCGGGTTGCCCGATCGATTCGGTGGCGGCGACCGGAACAAGGGCCCTGCCAGCGGTCGGCGCCGGCGCATCGGCGCGGACGATCGGCGCGGGCTGCGGCGCGGCCATCGAGCGGTTCGCGAGCCAGACTGCTGCAGCGATCGCGATCGCTGCCGCTGCAACGATCGAGTGCGGGCCGCGCCCGCGTTGAACGGCGCGCGGCGTTGCAGGCGGGGGCACACGAGCACCAGACCGGCAAGCGCGCGCGGTCAGCCGCGCTTCTTCTCTTCCTTCTTGACCTTCTTGGCTTCCTTCTTTTCCTTCGGCGTCTTCACCGCCACCTTCTTCTCGGTCTTCTTCTGGTCCTGTGCTTTCATGGTCTCTCTCGCAGTCGGGAGGTTTGTCGGGACTTCGATCCAGCGAGGCTGAAGTCTGCCGCAATTGCGCCGCTTCGGGTTCGCTTCACTCGAATACGACGCGTGGAAAGTAGAACGAGACCGTCCAGTTCGGAAGGTCGACGATCTCGCTGATGCGCAGGTCGCCGCAGACGCTGCACAGCATGTACGCGTCGACCGGCCGCATCGCGTGACGGACCGACAGCAACTCGACCATCGAGCGCACCGCGGCGCGTGCCGCGTCCATCAGGTCCGGCCCGATGCCGGTCGTGACCTCGTATCCCTTCGCGTCCAGATGCCGCGTCACCGGGCCCGGCGTCGTGAAGCGCGGGAACGCTAGCGCCGTGTCCTTGATCAGCTCGAACTTCAGCGCGACCTTCATCGGGCTTTCGATCGCCGTGCCGCAGACCTCGCCGTCGCCTTGCGCCGCGTGCGTGTCGCCGACCGAGAACAGGGCGCCCGCCACTTCGATCGGCAGATACAGCTCGGTGCCCGTGGCGAGGTCGCGCACGTCCATGTTGCCGCCGACGCGGCGCGGCGGAACGATGCTGTGCAGTCCGGGCGCGGCGGGTGCCACGCCGATCGTGCCGGTGAACGGCTTCAAGGGTACCTTCGCCGACGGGCCGAAGAAGGCCGGCGCGAGCGTCGCCGGGTCGTAGCGCCAGAGGTGCAGCGCCGGGTCCGGGAACTCGTCGGCGAGGAGGCCGAAGCCCGGGATGTTCGCGGTCCAGCCCCAGCCCGACGGCGTGAACGACAGCAGCGTGACCTTGAGGACGTCGCCCGCGGCGGCGCCGTCGATGAACACCGGTCCGGCGACCGGGTTGATGCGGCCGAAGTCCATCCGGCCGACGTCGTCGACGACGGACGACGGCGACAGTTGCCCACCCGACGCCTCGAAGACCTCGAACTCGATCGACTCGCCGGGTGCGATCGTAAGGACCGGCGCGATCGCGTTGTCCCAGCCGACGTGGTGCTGATGCTGGTGGATCGTGTGCATCGAAGCCCTCGTGATGTTCAGTGGCCCACCCACAGGCCGATGCAGAGCGCGATGCCGACGACGTACAGCAGCGCGGTGTTCGAGACGACGTACGGATACAGCATCAACGCCACGCCGATCCACAGCGCTCGGCGTTCGTCGCGCTTGCGGCCGTAGCGGAACGCGCCGTAGCCGATCACGCTGAAGACGAGCGAGCCGAAGAGCCATGCGGGGGATGGCCACTGGAAGCCGGCGAGCTCGAGCGACGCGAGGTCGTTCATCTCTGTCGTTCCCGCGGAAGCGGGAACCCAGTGTCGTTGCTTGGTCTTCGTGCACACACCCCACGACACTGGGTCCCCGCCTCCGCGGGAACGACGGAAGAAGGCAATGGCGCACTCACGCCGCCGGCCGCCGCGCGATCAGGTCGATCTCGATCCGTGCGCCCTTCGCGAGCGCGGTCACGCCGACGCAAGTGCGCGCCGGTCGCTGGCCGGCCTCGAACCAGCGCGCGTAGACCGCGTTCATTGCGTCGTAGTCGTCGTCGAAGTGCGTGAGGAAAACGCGGACCGACAGGACGTCGCCGAGGCCGAGACCGCAGCCTGCGAGGACGTGCTTCAGGTTATGCATCACCGCGTTGGTCTGCGCCTCGATGCCGTCCGGGTACGGCGCATCGATCGACGTGCCTTCGAACGGCATCTGCCCGGTGACGAAGACCCAGCCGTCGGATTCGACAGCGTGACTGAAGGGGGCGACGGGGTCGGGCGCGCCGTCGATCATGTGGAAGAGAGGGTTCATGGTCATCGGGCCCCTCAACGCTGCCGCGGATCGAGCGCATCGCGCAATCCGTCGCCGAGCAGGTTGAACGACAGCACGAGCAGGAAGATCGACAGGCCCGGCCAGATCGCCATCCACGGCGCGCTGTCGATGAAATCCTTCGCGGTGTTCAGCATGCTGCCCCAGCTCGGCGCCGGCGGTTGCTGGCCGAGGCCGAGGAACGACAGGCTCGCCTCGGCGATCACGGCGGCCGCGATCGCGAGAGTCGACTGCACGATCAGCGGCGCGGCGACATTCGGCAGCACATGGCGGAACGCGATGCGCGACGGCGACGCACCGATCGCACGCGCCGCCTCGACGAAATCCTCGACCTTGACGTCGATGACCTGTGCCCGG
>CAXTPX010000373.1:0-4155 GCA_964246005.1 uncultured Burkholderiaceae bacterium
CCGGCCTTCACGGCGAGCGCCACGATGGTGCCCCGCTCGTCGCGCGCGCCGGGCGCGGTCGACTCGTAGCTGCGCAGCCCGAGCGCGAACTTCCGGTTGATCATCGGGCCGAGGCGCGACAGGCGCTCGGACTGCGACGGGTCGTCGCCGGTGAGTGGACCGAGGCCGGTGAGGTTGAGCCGCGCCTGGAAGCGCGCGGCATCGTAACGATCGGCATCGACACGATCGCGTGGTCGGCCGCTCGTCAGATCGCGACCCGCCATGTCGCCGTCGCGCAACGCGAGTTGCAGCTTGTCGAGCGCAGCGACGGTCTCGAGCGACCGGATCGAGCGCTTCGACGCGTCGGTCGCGTCGTCGTTGATGCGATGGACGACGAGCGCCATCACGGCGAGCACCACCGCGGCGAGGACGCTGGTCAGGGCCAGCATCTGCTCGATCGCGCTCGACCGCGGCGTCATCGGCCGGAAGATCTGCTGCAGCGGTCGCGGGATGTTGCGCATGCTGCAAAGCTATCATGTACGACCCGCGCGCCACACGCCGTAGAAACCCGCCAGACGCCGCTCGTCGCATGGGCGCACCCGGGCGATCGTCAGGTCACCAGAACGGGCAAAGCGTCCCGCCGCCAACTGCCCGAATGAAGTCTTTCGCCCGGCTCTTCTTCGAACTCGACGCGTCGACTTCCACCCGGGCCAAGCAGGCCGCGCTGGTCCGCTACTTCGAAGCGGTCGGCGCGCGCGACATCGTGATGGAGGGCGACGTGGCCGGCCTGCCCGCCGTGGAGCACGACCGGGAGCGCGACGCCGCGTGGGCCGTCTACTTCCTCGCCGGCGGCAAGCCGCGCCAGACCGTCCCGACGCGCCTGTTGCGCGACACCGCCCGCGACATCGCCGCGCTGCCGGAGTGGCTGTTCGACGAGAGCTACCAGTCGGTCGGCGACCTCGCGGAGACGATCGCGCTCGTGCTGCCGCCGCCGTCGCAGACCTCCGATCTCGGCCTCGCGACGTGGATCGAGGATCGCCTGCTCGGCCTGAAGGGCGAGACGCCCGAGGTCGTCGTGCAGCGCCTCGCCGGGTGGTGGGACGAGCTCGACACGCCGGAGCGCTTCCTGCTCGTCAAGCTGATCGGCGGCGCGTTCCGCGTCGGCGTGTCGAAGCTGTCGGTGACGCGGGCGCTCGCGACGGTGTCGGGCATCGATCCGAAGATCGTCGCGCATCGCTTGATGGGCTATACCGACGGTCGATCGCGGCCGAGCGCCACGACGTATCGTGCGTTGATCGCACCGCCGACTCCGTCGTCGAGCGATCGTCCCGACGGCGACGCGATGCCCGACGAGTTGCGCGGGCAGCCGTACCCGTTCTTCCTCGCGCATGCGTTGAACGAGCCGGTCGAACGCTTCGATGCGTTGATCGGCGCGCCCGGCGACTGGCAGGTCGAATGGAAGTACGACGGCATCCGCGGCCAGCTCGTCGCGCGCGGCGGCGAGGTGTTCGTGTGGTCGCGCGGCGAGGACCTGATCACCGAGCGCTTCCCCGAGCTCGCCGCGCTCGTGACGGCGGTTCCGCGCGGTACCGTCATCGACGGCGAGATCCTCGTGTGGCGCGCACCTCGCGATGGCGTGGCCGATGCGCCCGCGCCGTTCGCCGACCTGCAGACCCGCATCGGCCGGAAGACGCTGTCGAAGAAGCTGCTCGCCGAGACGCCGGTGGTGCTGACGGCCTACGACCTGCTCGAGGAGGACGGCGTCGACCTGCGCGCGTTGCCGCAGGAAGAACGCCGCATCCGCCTCGAGGCGCTGGTGGCCGAAGCCAATCATCCGGCGCTGCGGTTGTCGCCGGTGCTGCAGGCCGACAGCTGGGCCGCGTTCGCGACGCTGCGCGAAGAGGCGCGCGCCCGCGGCGTCGAAGGCTTCATGCTGAAGCGCCGCGACGCGCGCTACGGCGTCGGTCGCACGAAGGACGTCGGCGTGTGGTGGAAGTGGAAGATCGATCCGCTGACGGTCGATGCGGTGCTGATCTACGCGCAACGCGGCCATGGGCGACGCGCGTCGCTGTACTCGGACTTCACGTTCGCGGTGTGGGATCGCGCAGAAGGCGAGGACGCCGACCAGCCGCGCACGCTGATCCCGTTCGCGAAGGCCTACTCGGGGCTGACCGACGAGGAGATGGCCAAGGTCGATGCGATCGTGAAGAAGACCACGATCGAGAAGTTCGGACCGGTGCGGAGCGTCAGGCCGACACAGGTCTTCGAGCTCGGCTTCGAAGGCATCCAGCGATCGACGCGCCACAAGTCCGGCATCGCGACGCGCTTCCCGCGGATGCTGCGGTGGCGCACCGACAAGCCGATCGACGAAGCGGACACGATGGCGTCGCTCGAAGCGCTGATGCACGATCGGCCGGTCGCGATGCCGGCCGTGCCGACGACGGTCGCACAATCCGACATGCAGGACGCACGGGTCGAGGATTCGTTGCCCGGCGCACGGGTCGAACCGTGATCTACGGCATCGACTTCACGAGCGCGCCGCGTCGCGCGAAGCCGATCACGGTCGCTCGGCTCGAAGCGGTCGCGGCCGATCGCTTCGCGTTGACCGGCGTCGAGGCGCTGGTCGACTGGCCGTCGTTCGATGCGTTCCTGGCGCGCCCCGGTCCCTGGATCGCCGGCTTCGACATGCCGTTCGGCTTGCCGCGCGAACTGGTGGAGGCACTCGACTGGCCACGCGACTGGTCGTCCCTGATGCGCCACTACGCGGCGCTCGATCGTCCGACCATCCGCACGACCTTCAAGGCCTATTGCGATGCGCGGGCGGTCGGCTCCAAGTTCGCGCACCGCGCGGCCGATCGACCCGCGGGCTCGAGCACGTCGATGAAGTGGGTCAACCCGCCGGTCGCATGGATGCTGCATGCGGGTGTTCCGCGATTGATGACGGCCGGCGTGTCGATGCCGGGGCTGAACGACGACGATGCGGACATCGACCCCAGACGCGTCGCACTCGAGGCGTACCCCGGTTACCTCGCGCGATCGATCACACGCGCGTCGTACAAGTCGGATACGCGTGCCTTGCAAACCGCGGCCCGCCGCGACGCGCGCGTCGTCATCGTCGATGCGCTCGAAGCAGGTCGACATGCGCTGTCGCTGAAGGTCGACATCCCGCGCGATCAACGCGACAGCCTGATCGACGACGGCAGCGCCGACCGGCTCGACGCGGTGCTGTGCGCGGTCGAGGCCGCGTGGGCGTTGCGCGAGCACGAGGCGGGGCATTCGCGCTACGGTCTTCCCGACTTCGATCCGCTCGAAGGCTGGATCGTCGGCATCGTGCCCGGGACCGTCGCATGAGTCGCCGGCGTCGCGAGAGCGAGCCAGCGACACCCGGTCGCTGGGGACTGCCGTCGACGCTCGCCGGCAGCAACCATCTCGGCCGGCAACTCGATCGCAAGCGGCGCGAGTCGGCGGCCGCGGCGCGCAAGGCGGCGAAGGTCGCAGACATCGAAGAAGGCGTCGTGCCGCCGACCCGCACGGCGCCACGCGAACGCCGTACGGCACCGGGACCGATGCCCTCACCCGATGCCATCGACGCGTGGCTCGCGTCGCGCGGCATCGCGCCGTTCCCGTTCCAGCGCGACACGTGGGATCACATCGTCGCGGGCAGGTCGGGGCTGCTGCACGCGACCACCGGCGCCGGCAAGACGTATGCGGCGTGGCTGGGCGCGTTGCGGCTCGAGCTCGAACGTGGACAACGAGATGGTCCGCCGCCGACCCGCAAGCTGCGCATCCTGTGGATCACGCCGATGCGCGCGCTCGCGACCGACACGACGCGCGCGCTGGCCGACGCAGCCACCGGCATCGGCCTCGACTGGGAAGTCGCGATGCGCACCGGCGACACCGACGCGGCGACGCGTGCACGCCAGTCGAAGCATCTGCCCGAGGCGCTCGTCACGACGCCCGAGTCGCTGACGCTGCTGCTCGCACGCGTCGATGCCCGATCTCTCTTCGACTCGGTCTCGACGATCGTCGTCGACGAATGGCACGAGCTGATGGGCAACAAGCGCGGCGTGCAGACGCAGCTCGCGCTGGCCCGGCTGCGCCGCTGGAATCCCGGCGTCGTCGTCTGGGGCCTCTCGGCCACGCTCGGCAACCTGGCCGAGGCGATGCACGTGCTGC
>CAXTPX010000374.1:0-4151 GCA_964246005.1 uncultured Burkholderiaceae bacterium
CGCCCGCGATCGCCGATCCCGGCTTCGTGCCGACGAGGCCGTACGACTTCGTGTCGGCGCTCGGAACGGCCTCGACCGCGAGTACCCCCGTGTGCTTGGCATCGTAGATGCGGACCATCTGCTCGAGCACGCCCGGCACGCCGTCGGGGGTGTCCATCAGGTCGTCGGCGAGCAGCACGGCGAACGGTTCGTCGCCGACGACCGGTTCCGCGCACAGCACCGCGTGACCGAGGCCCAGCGCCTCGTTCTGGCGGATGTAGATGCAGTGGACCGACGGCGGCACGGTGTTGCGCACGATCTCGAGCAACGCCTGCTTGTTCTTCGCCTCGAGCTCGGCCTCCAGTTCGTAGGCCTTGTCGAAGTGGTCCTCGATCGCGCGCTTGCTGCGGCCCGTGATGAAGATCATGTCGGTGATGCCCGCCCGCGCCGCCTCCTCGACGGCGTACTGGATCAGCGGCTTGTCGACCACCGGCATCATCTCCTTCGGGCTGGCCTTCGTCGCCGGAAGGAAACGGGTGCCCATGCCGGCCACCGGGAATACCGCCTTTGTCACGCGCATGCTCTGCTCCTGAATCACTTCTTGTCGCCGGTCCCGATCATGCGAAGCAGCTCATCCTCGTCGATGATCGGGACGCCGAGCACCACGGCCTTGTCTGCCTTGCTGCCGGCGTCGGCGCCGGCCACGACGAAGTCGGTCCTCTTCGACACCGAAGCAGTAACCTTGCCACCGGCCTCTTCGATCCGTTGCTTCGCCTCGTCGCGCGAAAGGACCGGTAGCGATCCCGTCAGCACGAAATTCTTACCGGCGAGCGCGCCTGCGGGGGTGGCCGGCCCGGCCTCGAACGCATCGGGCCGGTCGATCGTCCCTTCGCTCTCGGGCCAGACGATACCAACTTCGCGCAGACGGGCGATCGCGTCGCGGTTGTGCGACTCGCCGATGAACTGCGCGAGCGCCTGCACGATCTCCTCGCCGATCCCTTCGAGCGGCACCGGATTCAGCGTTTCGCCCCGCCTGCGACGTCCGACGTTCTCCTTCTGCGCCACCTGCTTTCGAAGCAGCAGGGCCGGCCAGTCGGCTTCGAGCAGTGCATCGAGGCGGCCGAACTCCTTCGCGAGCACGCGAGCGACTTCCTCGCCGACATGACGGATGCCGAGCGCGAACAGGAATCGCGCCAATGTCGTCCGCTTCGCTCGATCGATCGCATCGATCAGGTTGGCGGCGGACTTGTCCCCCATGCGATCGATCGCCGCGACCGTCGCCCGATCGAGCGAGAACAGGTCGGCCGGCGTGTGCACGAGGTCGCGCTCGACCAACTGCTCGACCACCCGGTCGCCGAGCCCGTCGATGTCCATCGCCCGACGTTGGGCGAAGTGCAGCAGCGCCTGCCTGCGTTGCGCCCTGCAGACGAGGCCGCCGCTGCAGCGGGCGACGGCCTCTCCGTCCTCGCGCACGATCGCCGAATCGCACACCGGGCAACGGGTGGGCAGATGAAACTCGGGCAGGCCATCGGCCGGCCTGCGCTCGGCGATGGCGCGCATCACCTCGGGAATGACATCGCCCGCGCGACGGACGATGACCACGTCGCCGACGCGGATGTCCTTGCGACGGATCTCGTCCTCGTTGTGGAGCGTCGCGCTCGTCACCGTCACCCCGCCGACGAAGACCGGCGCGAGACGCGCGACCGGCGTGATGGCCCCCGTTCGGCCGACCTGCACGTCGATCTGTTCGATCACGGTCGTCGCCTCCTCGGCCGGGAACTTGTGCGCGATCGCGAAGCGCGGCGCCCGCGCGACGAAGCCGAGGCGTTGCTGCGCGGCGAAGTCGTCGACCTTGTAGACGACGCCGTCGATGTCGTACGGCAGCCCGGCGCGCAACGCGCCGATGCGGCGATGGAAGTCGAGCAGCCCCGCCGCGCCGCTGACGACCTCGCGGTGATCGTCGACCGGAACGCCGAGCTCGGCGAACCAGTCCAGGAGCGCGCTGTGCCGATCGGGCAGCGCAACCTGCGGCGAACCCGGATCGAACCGACCTGCGCCGTAGGCCAGGAAGTGCAACGGGCGTCGCGCGGTGATGCGCGCGTCGAGCTGGCGCAGGCTGCCGGCGGCGGCATTGCGCGGATTGACGAACTCGCGCGCACCGGTCTCACGCTGGTATGCGTTGATCGCGTCGAAGTCCGCATGGAACATCAGGACCTCGCCGCGGACGTCGAGCAAGGCTGGCGGCTGCCTGCTTCGTAGTCGCAAGGGGATCGACGAGATCGTTCGCGCGTTGGGCGTCACGTCTTCGCCGACCAGACCGTCGCCGCGGGTCGCGGCCCGGGTCAGCAAGCCGTCCTCGTAGCGCAACGTGACGGCGAGCCCGTCGAACTTCATCTCGACCGCGTAGCGCACGTCTCCGTTCCCGTCGAGCGGGTCGCTCGTTCCCGCTTCGACGCGGCCCTTCCGCAACGCATCGCCCACGCGCCGGTCGAATGCCACGATGCCGTCGTCGTCGAACGCGTTGCCGAGCGACAGCATCGGCACGTCGTGCTCCACGGTCGGCAGGTCGTCGCGCGGCATCGCGCCCACGCGCCGGGTCGGCGAGTCGACGGTCTGCAGTTCGGGGTTCGCCTCCTCGATGGCCAGCAACTCGCGGAACAGCGCGTCGTACTCGACATCGCTCGCGAGCGGCGCATCGAGCGTGTGGTACGCGTGGTTCAGGCGATCGAGCCGGTTCCGCAGCGCCTCGGCCTTCGGCGCGAGGTCCACCGGGAGACCCGCCGCGAGGTCCGCCGGCACCGGTCAGCCGAACAGCGCGAGCGCCCGCGGCGATCCGGCAGGCATGCCGGCCGCGATCAACTTCTCGTACACCGGCTCGATCTGGCGACCGATCGATGCCAGTGCCGCGGGCGTCAGCAGATGCGACTGATCGTCGACGATCGAAGCGTCGAGCGCGACCGACAACCGATCCGCGAGTTCGACGAGGCGATCGAACGGCTTCTGCACCTGCGGCGCGCGCGGCACGTCGAGGAGCAGCGTGAGCCGCGAGGTCTGCTGGGCGTCGAGGGTGTCGGCCCGGAACGCACCGCCGTCGCCGTTCTGCAGCACGAACAGCGTCGCGCCCTGCTCGTCGAGCGCGTGGAAGCGCCCGTCGGGACGAAGGATCAAGCCGTGCTCGCGCGCGAGCGCCGCCACCTCCTCGCCGGTCCAGCCGCCTCGCGCGCTGGTCAGGTTGATGCCGATCTGCGCATCGAGCGGCACGCATTGCGCATCGAGCGCGCGCGCGCGGGTCGTGGTCTCGCGCATTTCGGGGATCTCGCAGCTCGCGGGGATCTGCTCGGACACGTGCTGGAGCGCCGCGACGAATTCCGACCATTCGATCTCGTTGATCGGGCCGCTGCGGTTCGCGAGCTGCACGGCGACCAGGACCGCCTCGTAGCGCTGCCCCGCGCGGATCGGCTCCTGGAGATCGCCGCGAACGCCGACTAGCATCACCGGCTGGCGACCAGCATGACGGAACGCGTGCAGCAGCGACCACGCGCGCTCGCCGGACAGCGGCGTCTCGGGCTCGAGCGTGACGATCGCGTGGATCTCGTCGTCGATCGCGGGGCCGGCCTGGACTTCGCTGCGCGGCGCCGTTCCCGCGGGATCGGCGAGCGAAGCGGACCCGGCGACCGCGCCCTCCGGCGACGCCTCGTCGGGCGTGGACGGCTCGGACGGCGCGGCGAACGACGGCTCGGCTCGCAGCGTGGGCTCGAGACCCGGCGCCGGCGCATCGCCGTCGCTCGCCGCGAGCGGCGTCGACAGCGGCTTCAGTCGACGCTCGATCACGCGCGTCCGCCGCCGGTCGATCAGCGTGTTGAACAGCCAGATGCCGGCGATGGCGATCAACGCCAGCACGACGAGACTCACTTGCAGATCACTCACCGGCTCAGTCCTTCTGTTTTCGTCGGGCGCTTCAAGCCGCCTCCTCGATGCGTTCGTTCGCGAAGCCGATCGCCGATTCGAGATCGACCGCGACCACCCGCGACACCCCCTGCTCCTGCATCGTCACGCCGATCAGCTGCTGCGCCATCTCCATCGCGATCTTGTTGTGCGAAATGAAGAGGAACTGCGTCTGCGCCGACATCGTCCGCACCAGGTTGCAGAAGCGTTCGGTGTTCGCGTCGTCG
>CAXTPX010000375.1:0-4138 GCA_964246005.1 uncultured Burkholderiaceae bacterium
CGGCAAGCCGACGCTGCGACTGTCCGGCATCGACCTCGCGATGGCGACGCTCGGCTTCGGCGAGGTGGTCCGCATCACGCTGCAGAACTGGGAGTCGCTGACCGGCGGCGCACTGGGTCTGAACGGCATCCCGCAGCTGACCGAGTGGTGGCACGTGCTGGTCGCGGTCGTCGTGACGCTGTTCGTGCTGTGGCGGCTGCGACGCTCGAAGGTCGGCCGCGCGTTCGAGGCCATCAAGGAAGACGACACCGCTGCCGGGTTGATGGGCATCGACGTCGCGAACACGAAGATGCTCGCGTTCGTGCTCGGCGCCGCCATCGCGGGGCTGGCCGGCGGTCTCGATGCGCATCTCACGTTCTTCATCGGCCCGCAGGAGTTCGGCTTCGATCGCGGCGTCGACATCCTGACGATGGCGATCCTCGGCGGCATCGGCGGCCTGCCCGGCCCGATCCTCGGCGCGGCGATCCTGACGCTGCTACCCGAGCTGCTGCGCTCGCTGCGCGACTTCCGGCTCGTCGTCAACGGGCTGATCCTCGTCTTGATCGTGCTGTTCCTGCCGAAGGGCATCTTCGATCCGCAGCGCTTCCGCACGCTGTTCGGCATGAAGCCGCGGCGTTCGTTGATGGCGCGTCCCGAGGAGGCGCGCTGACATGCTCGAACTGCGGGGGCTGTCCAAGAGCTTCGGTGGCCTGAAGGTCCTCGAGGCGATCGACCTGGTCGTCCCGCAGGGCGGCATCCACGGGTTGATCGGCCCGAACGGGGCGGGCAAGACGACGCTCTTCAACATCATCACCGGCCTCTATGCGCCGAGCGCGGGCAGCGTGGACTTCGACGGGCAGAGCCTGGTCGGTCGACGGCCGCATCGCATCACGCAGCTCGGCCTCGCGCGCACGTTCCAGAACATCCGCGTGTTCAAGGAGATGACGCTGCTCGAGAACGTCGTCGTCGGCATGCATCGGCATCTGCACTACGGGGCGGCAGGGTTGCTGTTCTCGTCGAAGGGCTTTCGCGCCGACGAAAGGCGCGCCCGCGACCGCGCGCTCGAGCTGCTGTCGTGGGTCGGCCTCGACGCCCAGGCCGACGAGCTCGCCGACAACCTGTCGTACGGCAACCAGCGCAAGCTCGAACTCGCCCGCGCGCTCGCGACCGAGCCGAAGCTGCTGCTGCTCGACGAGCCGGTGGCCGGCATGAACAGCGTCGAGAAGACCGGGTTGATGGAGCAGATCGAGGCGATCGCGAAGCGCGGCTACACGGTGCTCTTGATCGAACACGACATGCGCTTCGTGATGGGCCTGTGCTCGCGCATCGGCGTGCTGAACTTCGGGCGGATCATCGCCGACGGGCCGCCCGATGCGATCCGCAACGATCCGCGCGTGATCGAGGCGTATCTGGGTCGCGACGAAGACGAGTTGACCAGCGAAGCGCCGGTGCATCTGCCCGACCTGTCGGGAGACTTCCCCGAGCTCGGGTCGCCGACGCGACTCGACATGGAAGCGCGCCGGTGAGCGCGTCGCCGCTGCTGTCGGTCGAGGGCCTGTCGGTCGCGTACGGCCAGATCGAAGCGGTCAAGGGCATCGACCTCGTCGTCGACGCTGGCGCGATCACGACGCTGGTCGGCGCGAACGGCGCCGGCAAGTCGACGACGCTGCTCGCGTTGTCGGGCCTGGTCGCGAAGTCGGGCGGCCGCGTCGTCTTCGACGGCGAGGACATCACGAAGCTCGCGCCGCACCGCATCGTGCAACGCGGCCTCGTGCAGGTCGCCGAGGGTCGCGCGACGCTGACCACGTTGACCGTCCGCGAGAACCTGGAACTCGGGGCCTACTCCCGCAACAGCGGCCGCCAAGAACGCGAGAACGATCTCGAACGCATCTTCACGATGTTCCCGCGATTGAAGGAGCGTGAGAGCGGCGCGGCCGGCAACCTGTCGGGCGGCGAGCAGCAGATGCTCGCGATCGGTCGTGCGTTGATGGCGCGCCCGCGCCTGTTGCTGCTCGACGAGCCGTCGATGGGCCTCGCACCGCTGATCGTGCAGGACATCTTCCGCACGTTGCGGGCGCTGAACCGCGACGGGTTGTCGATCTTCCTCGTCGAGCAGAACGTCCGGCAGGCGCTGCGCATCGCCGCGCGCGGGTACGTGATCGAGACCGGCGGCATCGTGCTCGCCGACGATGCCGCCGCGCTGCTCGGCAATCCGCGCGTGCAGGAGGCGTACCTGGGCGGCTGAGCGGCAGTCGTCACGGACCCGCGTCGATCAACTTCGCGAGACTGTCGGCCAGTCGCTGCTGCTCGAGCGCCGACAGCACGGACAGCACCCGATTTTCGGCGTCGTGCAATCGGGGACCGATCCGCTGCAGCAATGCGACGCCGCGATCGGTGACGAGCAGAGAACGCGCGCGGCGGTCGCCCGTCCGGGACTCGCGACGCAGCAGGCCGTCTTCCTCGAGCTTGTCGACGAAGATCACGACCGACGACTTCTCGATCCCCGTCAGCGCGGAAAGCTCCCGCTGACTCAGCCCGGGCGACTTCAACGTGACGCCCATGATCGCGACGTGTCCGAGGTGCAGGCCCGTGCCGGCCAGCTCGGCGACGAGACGGGTGCGGAGCGTGTTGTGGGCCCGCTGGAGCAGAAAGCCGATCTGCAGATGCTTCGTCGGATCCGGTTTCACGAAGTCCTCGTTGACGGTTCGGTCAAATGCGCTAAGAATAGACTATCTACTGTTCGCCATCCGGACGGCCCATGAAGATGAAGCTTCTCGTCGGTCTCGCTTCGCTCGCGATGTCGCTCGACTCACCGGCCGCGAGCGGCAGGATCGGCGCGACGTGGCCGCCGGTCTACGGCCTTCCGCCCGCAAGGGCAGTCCCGTTCGTCCCTGCAGTGCGGGCGCTCGGCGGCACTTTCACGCGCGTCACCCTCTACTGGACCCAGCTCGAACCCACGCCCGGCGCCGAGCGTTGGGACGAGCTCGATGCCTATCTCGCGCAGGTCGACCGGCCAGACGACGCGATGATCACGATCGCATCGGCGTCGCCTTGGGCAACGCGTGTGAAGGCCGTGATCTTCCCGTCCTCGCCTGCGAAGGACCCCGAGGGTTACTACGCCTTCATTCGGCGCGTGGTCGCCCGTTCCGCCGGACGGGTCCGCTACTTCCAGGCCGATACGGAACCGAGCAACGGCTTCTACTGGGCGGGCTCCGCCTCCGAGTACGCCGCGCAGCAGCGCATCTTCCATCGCGCGGTGAAGGATGCCGATCCCCATGCGCTCGTCGTGCTCGGCGGGTGCGACGGCCTCTTCGATCCCACGCTGGCCGATCCGCTGCCGAACCAGGACGCCACGATGGCTTTCGTGAAGGCCGTGCTGCACGACGCAGGCGACGCCTACGACGTCTTCGATCTCCATCTCTACGCCGACCCGTACACCATTGCGGACCGGGTCGCCTTCGTCCGGTCGGCGATGCGCGCATCGGGCGGGGAGAAGCCGATCATCGCGTCGGAAGTCTCGGGGCCGGGCTTCTTCGAGTTCAAGTCCAACCGGCGTTTCGCGTCGCAGTTGATCGGTCCGGCCGCCGACGCCGACGTGGTCCGCCGCATGCGCCGATCGATCGACACGCTGCCGATCGAGGCACGCCTGTTCCTCGACACGTCGGACAGCGACGCCGGCCGTCGACTGCTGCGGATCCAGTCCGGCGAACTGATGATCAGGAACGTGCTCGGGCTCGCGGCTGGTATCGAGAAGATGGGCTGGTTCCCCGTCTGGCACGACGATGCGGATCCCGACGCGCCCCGCAACGTCATCAACAGCCCCACCGGACTCTTCGAAGGTTCGGGCCAGGCCCTGGGGTCGCCGACCGCGCTCGGCAGGGTGTTCGCGCGGGTCGCGGACGCACTGGGCAACGCGCAGTCGGTCACGCGGGTCGCCATCGAGGATGCGCCGGACGTCCGCGCGTACCGGATCGCTCGTACGGACCAACCGACCTTGCTGATCGCCTGGCGGAAGCCCGTCGATCGGGGCGGCACGCTGGCACCCACGCCGGTAAGCCTGCCGCTCGCGGGGACCGAATGCGTCGCGCAGGCGATCGACGGGAACACGGAGGACGCGAGCTGCATCGACGGCTCGATCAGGCTGCCGTTGTCGGACTCG
>CAXTPX010000376.1:0-4123 GCA_964246005.1 uncultured Burkholderiaceae bacterium
CGACCTCGCCACTGCCCGAAGGCGCCCGATGCGCGATGTTGCCGGCGCCGAATACGGCGGCATCGCGGCTCAGCGCGCGAAGCGGTGACGCGATGCCCCGACCGACGAGCGTGGCCATCAATGAGCCTGCGATGAGCACCAGACCCGCTACGAGCAGATCCTGGCGGAAGCGCGCGTACGCGGGAGCGAGTGCTTCGCTTCGGGGCATGCCGACGTAGACGCGCCATGGAGCAGCGTGAACCGGCGCGAGAACGGCAATGCGATCGACGCCGTCTGTGCCGGGGCCGTCTCGCGAGTCGTCCGGATCCACCCCGGTCGCGCCTGCGGAGGCAGTCATCGATCCGAAGACGCTCTTGCCAACCCATCGTCCCGGATCCTTGGAACTGGCCAGGACGATGCCTTGTGCGTTGATGACCGTCACGAGCGCGCTCGACGGCAGGTCAGCGTTTGCAGGCAATGGATTCTCGAGCGAGCCGAGAGGGATCGCGGCAGAGACGACTCCGACCACATGCCCGTCGCGCCGGACCGGTAGCTCGAACACGCTCGTTGACGAGCCGTTCGAGATCGAGACGACTGGCGCATCGACACCGATGGCACTCGCTGGCTCGGTGAGGGCATCACCGAAGACGGCACGCTGCGCGCGGTTGATTGCTCCATTGCGGAAAGGGCGCTTGTCGAGGCTGCCGATGTTGTCGCCGGAAGCCGTCCGGACGGTCAGGTCGGCGATGTGCTCGGGGATGTTGCTTGCCAGACTGCGCAGTAGCGCGTCGTTGCCATCCGTCCTTGCCGGCGGAACGCCGACCACAGCGCCGACCGTTTGCAGGATTGCGCGAATGCTCTTGATCCGGTCGTCGAGCCGGTCGGCGGTCAGCCTGGCCGCGCCAAGCATCCGGACCGTCACGCGATCGCGCTCGACGCGAGCCGCTTCGATCGACGAGTACACCGAGAGCCCGGCAAACGGCAAGGCCAGGACCATCGCAAACAGCGCCAGGCGGGTACCGATCCCGAAGGGCCGGCCCGACGCCATCGCGTGGGCGCGGTTCCTCTCGTTTGGGGCGGATCGACTCATGTCGGTATATCGACGATTTCAGCACCGCCTTGAGGAGGGCATCGTCATTCGCATTTCGTGGATGTCGCCGGATTCGCAGGACGCGCCGCCGCGGCAGGGCCGCGATCGCGCCGGGGCCGCGGCGTCGTGGCGATGACCGAAGGATCCCCAGACGTCGTCAACGCATTTCCTGAGCCTCTATAAATATATTGTGCTAGCTTATAAAAAGACTTAGAGGTCGTGATCGACCGACTAAGCAGGTTTGTCGAGCCGACTGGCTAATCTTCCGGAGGAGACACGACGATGTTCCATTTGTCGACGCGCAGCACTCGCGCCCGTACGTTCGAGGCCCGCACGATCAGGACGCTGGTCATGGCGGCGGCCCTGACGACCGCCGCAGCGGCTCATGCGGCCGATCCCGGCATCACCGATAACGAGGTCGTCCTCGGCGTGTCGGCCGCGCAATCGGGGCCGAATGCCGCCTACGGCGTCATCGCCGTCGCGATCAAGGGCTGCTTCGACTATGTCAACGCCGACCTCGGCGGCGTCAAGTTCGGCGACGGCAAGACGCGCAAGGTCAAGCTCGAGATCCTGGACGACGCGATGGAGCCGGCACGCGCGCTGCAGAACGCTAGGCGCCTCGTCAGCCAGCTCAACGTGTTCGCGATGGTGGGCAGCGTCGGCACCGGTGCGAACCTCGGCTCGCGTGCCTTCTACAACAGCGAGAAGGTGCCGCAGGTCTTCATCGGCTCGGGCGGCCCGATGTTCGGTGCGAAGGCCGAGGTCGAGAAGAATCCCTGGACCATGCTCGGCTGGCTCTCGTACAACACCGAGGCCGCCGTCTATGCCGAGTTCATCAAGCAGAAGTACCCGAACGCCAAGATCGCCCTGCTGAACGACGACAGCGGCGGCCCGTTCTTCGCCGATACGTTCATCAAGTCGGCCAAGGCGCTCGGCCTGAACATCGTCGCGCACGAGGAACACAGCTACAGCGAGCCGACGATCAACGCGAAGGTCAGCCGACTCGCGGCGTCGGGTGCCGACCTCTACGTCGAGGCGACCACGCCGAAGTTCGTGGTGCAGTCGATCAAGCAGATGGCCGCGATCGACTGGAAGCCGGTCCACATCGTGTGGGGCGTCGGCGCGAGCGTCGGGGGCGTGTTCGAGCCGGCCGGCCTCGACATCTCGAAGGGCATCTACAGCGGGCAATGGTTGAAGGATCCGACCAATCCGGCCTTCGCGAACGACGCGGACATGAAGACGTTCGTCGCGAAACTCAAGCAGTACGCGAGCGGCATCAACACGAACGATCTGAACGCGGCGTCGGGCTGGTACATGTGCCAGGCGACGAAGAGCGTGATGGAGCGGATGACGGCGCCGACCCGGGATGCCTTCATGGCGTCGATCCGCAGCATGTCGAACGTCAAGGTGCCGATGCTGCTCGACGGCGTCACGTTGACGACCAACGGCACGACCGATGGCTACCCGATCGAATCGGTCCAGATCGCGCAGTTCGACGGAGTCAAGTTCGTCCCGGTGGGCAATGTCATCAGCTACGAAGGCAAGACGCCGGTGTACGAGCCGCGTGTCAAGCCATAGTCCACCGATGACCTTCGCATCGATCAACGAGACAGAGGACAAGTCCATGACGCAATCGAACACGACGGGCTTCGGCACGGTGGGCTTCATCGGCCTCGGCCAGATGGGTCATCGCATGGTTCGCCATCTGAAAGGAACGGCGAGCCTGCTGGTGAGCGACACCGATGCGGTCCGGACGGCCGAGGTGGCCGAAGCCGTCGACGGCAAGGTATCGACGGTCGCCGACATGTCGTCGGTGGACGCCGTCATCCTGATGCTGCCGACCAGCGACGTCGTCGACGCGGTGCTGCGGGGTGGTCAGGACGGCAAGGGTCTCTTCGACGTGCTGAAGCCGAACGCGCTGATCATCGACATGAGCTCGTCGGTGCCGACCAATTCGGTCGTCAATGCGGAAGAGGCGACGAAGCGCGGCCTGCGCTTCATCGACGCACCGGTGTCCGGTGGCACGAACGGCGCCGCGGCGGGCACGCTCGCGATCATGGTCGGCGGGGACCCGGCCGATTACGCCGAGGCCGAGCCGCTGCTGCAGAAGATGGGCACCCGGGTCTTCCACGTCGGCAACATCGGCGCGGGCCATGCGGTGAAGGCGTTGAACAACCTGATGTCGGCCACGTCGCTCGCGATTGCGAGCGAGGCGTTCGCGGTCGGCACGAAGTTCGGCCTCGACCCGGCCATGATGCTGAAGGTCGTGAACGCGTCGAGCGGGCAGAACTGGGCCACGTCGAATTTCTGGCAGGCCCAGGTCGTCGAGAAGGGCTTCGCCTGCGGCTTCACGATGCAGCTGCTCGAGAAGGACGTGCGCGTCGCGATGTCGCTGTACGACGCGATGGGCGCGGACGGCAAGGTCTCGCGCTGCGTGGCGACGGCGTGCGCCGCCGCACTGAAGGCCGGACCCGCGGGCGCCGACATGTCGGTGATGGCAGAGCAGGCCCAGGCAGCGCTCGGCCTGTGATCGTGCGGCGTCGCGAACCCGCGCGCTCGATCGAGGCCGCCACGTCGTGAGCGCCGTCCTGCAGGACAGCCGGTCGGCCGGTACCACCGAAGCCGCCGCGCCCGCGGCGTCGACGCAGAAGCTGTCGGTCGACAGGCTGTCGCTGCGCTTCGGCGGGATCGTCGCGATCAACGAGCTGTCGTTCGGCGTCCGGCGCGACGTGATCTGCGGGTTGATCGGGCCGAACGGCGCCGGCAAGACGAGCCTCTTCAACTGCGTCAGCCGGCTCTACAACCCGTCCTCGGGCACGATCGTCTTCGACGGCGCCGACATCACGCGCCTGAAGGCGAACGACATCGCCAGGCTCGGCATCGCGCGCACGTTCCAGAACCTCGCGCTGATGAAGAGCCTGACGGTGCTGCAGAACGTGATGCTGGGCGGCCATCACCACGACCGTACCGGCCTGTTGCGCGCGCCGTGGGTCCCGGTGTCGATGCGGGCCGAGGAGACGGCCCTGCGACGCGAGGCGCTCGGCCTCCTCGAAC
>CAXTPX010000377.1:0-4121 GCA_964246005.1 uncultured Burkholderiaceae bacterium
ATCCCGACGCGCCGCGCGACGGCGACACGATCAGCGGTCTGCCGAAGACCGAGAGCGCCGACGCGTTCGTGTTCCATGCCGGCACCGCGTCGGTCGACGGTGTGGTCCGGACCGCAGGAGGCCGAGTGCTCGGCGTGACCGCACTCGGCGACAGCGTGAAGATGGCGCAGAAGCGCGCCTACGAACTCGCCGAGACGATCACGTTCGACGGCATGCAGTATCGGCGCGACATCGGCTGGCGCGCGGCGGGACGACGTTGAGCGCGCACGCCATTGCCGGCGCCATGTCCTCGTCGAGCGTCGACGCGAGCGCCGTCGAGACCTATCTGCAAGGGTTGCAGCGACGCATCGTCGCGGCGCTCGAGGCAGTCGACGGCGGGCGCTTCGTCGAAGACCCCTGGATCAAGCCGGTCGGCGAGCCGCTCGGTGGCAACGGCATCACCTGCATCCTCGAGGACGGTGACGTGCTCGAACGCGCCGGCGTCGGCTTCTCGCACGTCACGGGCCGGGATATGCCGCCGTCCGCCACGGCGAGCCGACCCGAGCTCGCCGGTCGCGGCTTCGATGCGATGGGGGTGTCGTTGGTGCTGCACCCTCGCAACCCGCACGCGCCGACGGTGCACCTGAACGTCCGCTTCTTCATCGCACGACCGCCCGTGGCGTCGCCCGATGCCACCGCCATCTGGTGGTTCGGCGGCGGCATGGACCTGACGCCGGCCTACGGGTACGACGACGATGCGGCCCACTTTCACCGCACCTGCCGCGACGCGCTCGCCCCGTTCGGCGCCGCGCTGCATCCGCAGTTCAAGGCGGCGTGCGACCAGTACTTCTATCTCAAGCATCGCGACGAGATGCGCGGCGTCGGCGGCATCTTCTTCGACGATTTCAACACCCTGCCCTTCGACGATTGCTTCGCGTTGCAGCGCGCGGTGGGCGACGCGTTCCTCACCGCCTATCTGCCGATCCTCGAGCGTCGGCGGCGCACTGCGTACGACGAGCACCAGCGCCACTGGCAGACGCTGCGGCGCGGGCGGTACGTCGAATTCAACCTGGTGTTCGACCGCGGCACGCTGTTCGGCTTGCAGTCCGGCGGCAGGACGGAATCGATCCTGATGTCGATGCCGCCGGCGGCCTCGTGGCGCTACGACGTCCGACCCGAACCCGGCAGTCCGGAAGCACTGCTGCGCGAACGCTATCTGACCCCGCGCGAGTGGGCATGATCGGCACCGTCGCTTGATCGGCATCCTCGGCGGCAGTTTCGATCCGGTCCACTGCGCGCATCTCGCGATGGCCGACGCGTTCGCGTCGGCGCTGTCGCTCGACGAAGTCCGCTTCCTGCCAGCGTCGCGACCGTGGCAGAAGAACGGGCTTTCGGCGAGCGCGGCGGCCCGCGTCGCGATGCTGCAGCTCGCGCTGGACCGTCACCGGCCGTCCCATGGGCGCTTCACCATCGACGCGCGCGAACTCGGCCGCGACGGAGCGACCTATACGCTCGACACGCTGATCGACCTCCGGGCGGATGTCGGCCCGGACGTGGCGGTCGTTTTCCTCCTCGGCGCCGATCAGTTGATCCACCTCGATACGTGGCGTGACTGGCGGCGCCTGTGGGACCACGCGCATCTCGCGGCGGTCAGCCGTCCGGGGTTCGATATCGATCGCGTGCCGGTCGAGGTCGCCGACGAATGGTCCCGACGGGGGGGGAATGCGGCGGCACTGCAGGCGGCCCCTTCGGGTCGCAGCTTCCTTCTCGCAGGACTGAACCTCGACGTCTCGGCGACCGACATCCGCGCTGCGCTCGCGAGCCCGGCCGACGGGTCGGATCGCGAACTGCCCGGCCGTTTGGTCCCGCCAGCCGTTCTCGACTATATTGAAGCGAACCATCTTTATCGGAGTTGAATGGACATTCGCAAACTGCAGCGGCTCGTCGTCGATGCGCTCGAAGACGTCAAGGGCATGGACATCAAGGTGTTCAACAGCACGGGCCTGACCCAGCTGTTCGACCGCGTGATCATCGCCAGCGGCACGTCCAATCGACAGACCAAGGCCCTCGCGGCCTCGGTGCGCGACAAGGTCAAGGCTGCGGGGGGCCACATCGTCAGCGTCGAGGGCGAGGAGACCGGCGAGTGGGTGCTGGTCGACCTCGGCGATGCGATCGTCCACGTGATGCAGCCGGCCATTCGCACGTACTACAACCTCGAGGAAATCTGGGGCTCGAAGCCGGTGTCGATGCGGTCGCTCGACGCGATCGGGCCGGACGTGGCCCGCAGCGCCGCGTCGCGTCAGGCGGCAGCGACCGATCCGGAGCGCGCGATCGTCGTTCGCAAGTCCGCTGCGAAGAAGGCGGCCGGTGCGGCGGCCGGCAGGACCACGGTGACGAAGAAGGCCACCGTGAGGAAGACGGTCGCGAAGAAGGCGGCCACGAAGACCGCGACGAAGAAGGCGCCGGCCTCCCGCAAGACCCTGGCAGCACACTAGCCCGCTCGTTCGCAGACGCCCCATTCGACATGCAACTGATCGTCGCCGCGGTCGGCTCTCGCATGCCGACCTGGGTCGATCAGGCGTTCGAGGACTATGCGGGCCGCATGCCGCCGGAGCTGCGGATGATCCTGCGGGAAGTGCGCCCCGAACCCCGTACCGCCGGCAAGACCGTCGACGCGATGATGCTGGCCGAAGGCGAACGGCTCCGTGCCGCGCTGGTCCGCAGCGGCGCTCGAGGACCGACCGTCGTCGCTCTCGACGAGACGGGCCGCGACCTGTCGTCGCTCGACCTCTCGCGACTGCTCGTGCAGTGGCGCGACGACGGCGACGACGTCTGTTTCCTGATCGGCGGGCCCGACGGCCTCGACGACGCCATCAAGGCCGAGGCGCGGATGCGGATGCGGCTGTCGAGCATGACGCTGCCGCACGGCCTCGCGCGCGTCGTGCTCGCCGAACAGCTCTATCGCGCGTGGTCGATCACGCAGCAGCATCCCTATCACCGCGGCTGAGCCGTCCGACCCGATGCCACAGTCCGCACCATCCCGCCTCTACCTCGCATCGCAAAGTCCGCGGCGGAGCGCGCTGCTCGACCAGTTGGCGATCGATCACGTCGTGCTCGCGGCCGACGACGAAGAGGACGTCGAGGCGCTCGAGCGACGACTCGGCAACGAGTCGCCGCGCGCTTATGTGCGGCGCGTCACGCGGCTGAAGGCCGAAGCCGCGTTGCGACGGATCGCGCGCCAGGGACTTCCGCCGGCGCCGGTGCTGGTCGGCGACACGACCGTGGCGGTCGACCAGACGATCCTCGGCAAGCCAGCCGACGCCGACGAAGCGCGCGGGATGTTGCAGTTCCTGTCGGGTCGGACCCACCGTGTGCTCACCGCGATCGCGATCGCATGCGGTGACCGGATCGAAGAGGCGCTGTCGGAGTCGCGGGTGCGCTTCCGAAGGCTGGCGGCGAGCGAGATCGAGGCCTACCTCGCGACCGACGAACCGTTCGGCAAGGCTGGTGCGTACGCGATCCAGGGCCGCGCTGCCGCCTTCGTCGCCCGCATCGCCGGCAGCCACAGCGGCATCGTCGGGCTGCCGCTGTACGAGACGATGCAGCTGCTGCGCCGCTTCGGCATCGGCCCGCGATGAGTGAAGACATTCTCATCAACGTCACGCCGCAGGAAACGCGGGTCGCCGTGATGGTCCAGGGCGTCGCGCAGGAGCTGCACGTCGAACGGACGGCGTCGCGCGGCATCGTCGGCAACATCTATCTCGGCAAGGTCGTCCGGGTGCTGCCCGGCATGCAGTCCGCGTTCATCGACGCGGGACTGGAGCGCGCCGCGTTCCTGCACGTGGCCGACATCTGGCGCCACGAACCGCGCCGCGAGTCGCCGCTACGACCGGACGGCGTGCCGGACGATCGCGCGCCGTCGAAGGCGCTGCCGGCGCAGCCCGGCGCGGCGGCGTCCGCCACCAGCGCCAACCACCAGCCGATCGAACGCCTGCTGCATGAAGGCCAGGCCCTGCTCGTCCAGATCGTCAAGGAGCCGCTCGGCACGAAGGGCGCACGCCTGTCGACGCAGATGTCGATCGCAGGGCGCCTCCTCGTCTATCTTCCGCAGGAGCCGCACGCGGGCCACATCGGCGTCTAGC
>CAXTPX010000378.1:0-4117 GCA_964246005.1 uncultured Burkholderiaceae bacterium
GCAGATCGACCTGAGCCGGTCGACCGTCTCGCTCCACGTCGCCGGCCCCGACCGCGGCGACGATCCGGCCGTCGAGGTCGACCAGCATCATCACCTCCGCGTGGATGCGCGCGCCGTGGTTCTCGAGCGCCGAGACGATCGTCTCGGTGTCGTGACTGGTCAGCGCTTCCCGGAACGCGTAGTCCGACGACAGCACGCCGGCGCCCTGACCGAGCTGCGACGTCCGCTGCTTCATCCATTCGCGGAAGACCCGCTCGCCAACCACCAGCTCGTCGTCGATCGCCGAGCGGGCGTTCGATTCCCCGACGGTCTGGAGCAGCAGCAGTCCGCCGAGCTGCACCCCGACCATCAGCAGTCCGAAGAACACGACGATGCGGGTCTGCAGGTGTCTGATCTTCATCGGGCGACGGCGGCGTTCAGCGCGGGAGGTCGACGACGAGCCGGAGCTTCGCGTCGGGGGTCATCCGCATTGCACGAACCGTTTCGGAGGCGTCGCCCGAGCGCCAGTGCCATGCGTGGACGACCACATCCTCGTTCGGCACGCCGTCGACGCGGGCGATGCCGTGCTCGTCGCTGCCGGCGAACCACGGCGTGTCGACGACCTGGACGAAGCCGACCATCCGGTCGTGGATGTTGCAGCCCATCACGACCAGGCCCGGTTTCTCGAAGACGATCGGCAGCGCCGGGACGCCCGAGTAGAGCTTCAGCTCGAAGACCTTGGCCGGCGAGAACGAATAGACCTGGTGACGGATGTTGTCCTTGTTCGGGAACGTCACCGACGTGCCGGTCTGCACGATCGCGACCTTCGGACTGAACTCGCGGCCGATCTGGTCGATCACGGCCGTGCCCGGCGGATGGGCCGGATAGCGGCCGCTCGCGGGCACCACCCAGACCACGGCATTCGCGAGCGGCGCGGCCGACTGGTCGACGACCTCGACCGACAGGGCCGCCCGCGCGAGCGTCGGCAGCAGCGCGCACAGGGCCGTCGCGCACAGCACGGACAGGCCGCGCACGGCCGCTTGCTTCACGGCGCGCATCGATCGGCGTCGCGAAGGCGGGGCCGGGTCATCGCGTCACGATGTCGCGCTTGAACGGCGCGAGCATCCGCAACAGTTCGTTCTTCTCGCGCTCGCCGACGCCGTTGTCGTCGAGCGCCGTGCGCAGCGACTCGACGATCGCGTAGAACTCGCGCTCGTCGATGTTCAGCCCCGCGTGGACGACCTTGACGCTGTCGCTGGTCGTCGCGCACCCGCCGCCGGTCAACGCGCACAGGTGCGCGGCGAGCTTCACCGACAGTTTCGCGATGTCGACGCCGTCGAACGACTGGTTGAGCGCCGGATCGCCGGCGACGCGGGCGAGCATCTGTTCGGTGACATGCTGCAGGACGGGCGCGCCGCCGATCCGCTCGTACAGCGACCGTTCCACTGCAGCGCCGGGCGGCGTGAACAGCAGTCCGGCGGCGGCGATGAGCAAGGCGAGGCGAAGCATGGGCGGCTCTGTCGGACTCTCGAGGAAGGGATGGACGTTCTCTTCGGACCGACGATCGTCCCCACCACTATCGACAGCCCCACGGTCAACTTGACCTCAACTCCCCCGGCCGCCTGTCGATGCAAAGCCACTGCCTGCCCGGTCTCGCCCATGCATCGTTCGATCGTCCCGTCGTGGGTCTTGGCCTGTGCCGTCGCCGCCAGCCTCCTCCAGGCCGGCGATGCGCGGGCCGGCGGGCGACTGCTCGCGACCGGCGGCGTCACGCAGGTCGAGGGCTCGGCAGGAGGCGGCATCGTGCCGTGGGCGCTGATCGGCGGAACCGGGACCCGCGACGAGATCGGCGCTTCTGCCGCGTACACGCAGCTCGAGACCGGCGACTTCCGGCTGCGCGCGGCGGGGATCGCGATCGGGCTCTACGACCGCGTCGAACTGTCGTACGCCCGCATGACGTTCGGCCTCGGGTCGACCGTTCCCGGCCAGTCGATCCGGCAGGACGTGGCCGGGGCGAAGGTCAAGCTGTTCGGAGACGCGGTGTACGACCAGGACACGTGGTTGCCGCAGGTCGCCGCGGGCGTGCAGTACAAGCACAACCGCGACGACCTGGTCCCGGCGCTGCTGGGTGCGAGGCGTGGATCGGGGACCGACGTCTATGTCGCGGCGACGAAGCTCGTGCTGGCGGGCGTCTTCGGGCGCAACCTGCTGGTCGACGGCACGCTGCGCGCGACGAAGGCGAACCAGCTCGGGCTGCTGGGTTTCGGCGGCGACCTGAACGACCGCTACCGGCTGCGCTTCGAGGGATCGGCGGCGCTCTTCGTCACCGATTCCGTCGCGCTGGGGGGCGAGTTCCGTTCGAAGCCGAACAACCTTTCCGCCTTCCGCGAGCGGGCTTTCGGCGACGTGTTCGCGGCGTGGCTGCCGACCAAGTCGGTCGCGGTCACCGCGGCCTACACGTGGCTCGGCCGCATTGCCGACAAGCCCGGTCAATCGGGACCCTATGTCTCGTTGCAGCTGAGCCGCTGACCCGGGCCCGCCTCACGTGACGCCAGGTGTATCCTTACGGCCTTTTCCGGGCCGTGCTTCTTCGATCGTCCATCGATCCGCACGCGCCGCGGCGATCCGTCCGGGCGACATGGTCGACCCGCGGAGGTTGACCCCGGCCGGGGTCGCCCACTTCATCCCGGGATACCCGGTGAAAGGTGCAACACCATGATGCAGGAGTCGCGTCTCGATTCGTACCTGTTCGGCGGCAACGCCCCGTACGTCGAGGAGCTGTACGAGTCCTATCTCGACAATCCCGGCTCGGTCGCCGAACACTGGCGCGAATATTTCGACCAGCTGCAGCACGTCCCCGCGCCCGACGGCAGCAACGCGATCGATGTCTCGCATGCCCCGATCGTCACGTCGTTCGCGCAGCGCTCGCGCGATCGTCGACTCACGCCGCCCAACGCCGCGAACGATGTCCTCGCGACCAAGCAGGTCTACGTCCAGCAGCTGATCGCCGCGTATCGATTCCTCGGCGCGCGCTGGGCCAATCTCGATCCGCTGAAGCGCCAGGAACGCCCGAGCATTCCCGAGCTGGAGCCGGCGTTCTACGACTTCACCGAAGCGGACATGGCGACCATCTATCCGGCGCCCAATACCTACTTCGGCTTCGAGGAAGCGTCGCTGCGCGAGATCGTCAAGGCGTTGCGCGAGACCTACTGCGGCTCGATCGGCGTCGAGTTCATGTACGTCAGCGACCAGGCCGAGAAGCGCTGGATGCAGGAGCGGCTCGAGTCGATCCGCGCCACGCCACGCTTCGCACCCGACACGCGCAAGCACATTCTCGACCGACTGACCGCCGCCGAAGGACTCGAGCGCTACCTCGCGACCCGCTACGTCGGCCAGAAGCGCTTCTCCCTCGAAGGCGGCGAGAGCTTCATCGTGTCGATCGACGAGGTCGTGCAACGTTGCGGCAGCCAGGGCGTGCAGGAGATCGTCATCGGCATGGCCCACCGCGGCCGCCTCAACCTGCTCGTCAACGTGCTCGGCAAGATGCCGTCGGATCTGTTCGCCGAGTTCGAGGGCAAGCACGTCGACGACCTGCCGTCGGGCGACGTCAAGTATCACAAGGGGTTCTCGTCCGACGTGTCGACGCCCGGTGGGCCGGTGCACCTGTCGCTCGCCTTCAATCCCTCGCACCTCGAGATCGTCAACCCGGTCGTCGAGGGCTCGTGCAAGGCACGGATGGAGCGCCGCGGCGACACCGACGGCAGCCAGGTGCTGCCGATCCTGGTGCACGGCGACGCGGCCTTCGCGGGTCAGGGCGTCGTGATGGAGACGCTCAACCTCGCGCAGACGCGCGGCTACGGCACCCACGGCACGATCCACATCGTCATCAACAACCAGATCGGCTTCACGACGTCGGACCCGCGCGATTCGCGCTCGACGTTGTACTGCACCGACGTGGTCAAGATGATCGAAGCGCCGGTGCTGCATGTGAACGGTGACGACCCGGACGCGGTCGTGCTGGCCACGCAGATCGCGGTCGACTACCGCACGAAGTTCAAGCGCGACGTCGTGATCGACATCGTCTGCTTCCGCAAGCTCGGCCACAACGAGCAGGACACGCCGGCGCTGACGCAGCCGA
>CAXTPX010000379.1:0-4111 GCA_964246005.1 uncultured Burkholderiaceae bacterium
CAGGCCGGATGTCGCTTCGAGGAGCGGGATGCAGACTTCCTCGGTGGCACCCGGATAGACGGTCGATTCGTAGATCACGATCGCGCCACGCTTCAGATGCGCGCCGACCGCTTCGCTCGCGCCGATCAGCGGCGTGAAGTCCGGTTGATGCGCCTGGTCGACGGGCGTCGGCACGGCCACGATCACGTAGTCGGCCTCGGCCAGTGCCGATGCATCGGACGTCACTTCGAGCAGCGTCGCGGCCTTCAGGTTTTCGGTCGAGCACTCGCCTGTCGGATCGATGAAGCGTCGGTAGCTCGCGATCTTGCGTTCGGACAGATCGAAGCCGATCGTCCTGAACTTCTTGCCGAACTCGACCGCCAGCGGCAGCCCGACGTAACCAAGCCCGACCACGGCGACGACACTCATCCTGCTCTCCGATTGACGGTCCGCGCGAGCGACCCGCGGGCGACCTGTACTGAGGTGGGATCGGACCTTGCACCGCGAGCGCGAACCGAACCGGTTTCGCGAGGCGCGGGATTCTAGCCGATCGACCCCTCGCTCATGCAGGAACGATGCCACGCGATCCATGGGTCACGATGCGCCGTGCGCATTGCCGATCGGGCACAATCGCGTCCCCGCCTGACCAAATTTGTCGCAGCTGGCTGCAAATCAGCGTCGCCGCGAGCGTCGTGCGGACTGATGCAACCCGAGGTGCATCTGCACAAGGCATGCATGTTGCAGATCATCGTCGGTCCCACTTCGCGCCGACCATGTTCATGCTCGCTTCGCTCCGTCTCTTCGCCATCGTCCTCGCCTTCGCGAGCGCGGGTGCGTTCGCGCAGCAGGAACCGGAGCACAAGTGGGAGCTTCCCTCCGCCGCCGACCCCGACGAACCGGCACCGGTGCGCGCCCCGCCGCCGACCGGGCTCACGGCCGAAGCGGTCCGCCTGGAGAACGGCGAGAACATCAGCCGCAACTACGCGCTGGCCGCCGACCTCTACTGCCGCGCGGCACGCAACGGCGACGCCGATGCGGCGTATCGCCTCGGGTGGATGTATGCGAACGGACGCGGGATGCTGAAGGACGACCGACTCGCGACCGGCCTGTTTCGTTATGCAGCAGAACGATCGCACGACTACGCGAGGCGGATGCTGCTGCACGTCAACACGGCCGAGGCCGTGCTGCCCGACTGCATGATCCCGCCGACGGTGATCGCACAGGAGAGCCATGCGTTGCCGCTCGCATGGACCGCGACGCCGGAGCGCGCGCGGATCGTCGAGATCGTTCGCGAGTTCGCGCCGGCCTACGGCGTCGAGCCGCGCCTCGCGCTCGCGATCATCCAGGCGGAGTCGGGCTTCCAGGTCAGCGCGAAGTCGAACATGAACGCGCAGGGGCTGATGCAGCTGATTCCCGAGACCGCCGAGCGCTTCGGCGTCCGCAAGATCATGGACCCGCGCGAGAACATCCGTGGCGGACTCGCCTATCTGCGCTGGCTGCTGTCGTACTTCGAAGGCGACGTGGTGCTGGTCACCGCCGCGTACAACGCGGGCGAAGGCGCGGTGGTGCGCTATCGCGGCGTGCCGCCGTATGCCGAGACACGCCAGTACGTGGCGCGCGTGACCGGCGTGTTCGGCACGGTGACGCACCGGTTCAACCCGGCCGTCGTCGAGCCGGCACCGATGGTCGTGGTCCGGCGCATGCGGTTGACGGCGGCCGAGTCGGCCACCGGTACCGTGACGCGGCGATGAGCGGGCGATCGATCGTCGTGTGCGTGACGCTGTGGGTCGCGTCGAGCGCGGCGACCGGGGCCGAGGAAGCGGGCCTTCCCGCCGCGATCGATCGCATCCGTCCCGCGATCGTCGCCGTCGGCACCACCGAGCCGACGCGCAATCCGTCGTACCAGTTCCGCGGCACGGGCTTCGTGGTCGGCGATGGAACGCTGGTCGCGACCAACAACCACGTCGTCCCGGTCGTCGTCGATGCGAACAATCGCGAGGTCCTCAGCATCGCGATCCCGCAAGCCGGCGGCGACGCGATCGTGCGCGAGGCGTCGGTGATCGCGCGCGACACCGAGCACGATCTCGCCCTGCTGCGCATCAACGGGCCGGCGATGCCGGCGGTGCGACTCGGCGATTCGAGCCGTGTGCGCGAAGGACAGATGTTCGCGTTCACCGGCTTTCCGATCGGCGGTGCGATCGGCCTCTTCCCGACGACGCATCACGCCTACGTCTCGGCGATCACGCCGATCACGTTGCCGCAGGCGACGTCGCGATCGCTCGACGCGGCGCTGGTACGACGACTGCGCGCCGAACGCTTCAGCATCTTCCAGCTCGATGCGACCGCTTATCCGGGCAACAGCGGCAGCCCGATGTTCAGCATCGACACCGGCGAGGTCGTCGCCATCGTCAACATGGTGTTCGTCAAGGGCGGCAAGGAAACGGCGCTCACGGCGCCGAGCGGGATCAGCTACTCGATTCCGTCGGTGTTCCTCGGGCGGCTGATCGAGAGCGTCAAGTGAACGCGGCGCGTCGGCGCAGCGTCACTCGACCCACTTGCCGGACGCCTTGAGTTTCTTCTCCAGCGCGGGCAGCGGCGCGCCGAGCGCATAGGCGCGCTTCGCGGCATCGAGCGACTTGTCGTAGACCCCGATATCGAAGTACAGCAGGCCGATGTTGTAGTCGAGGTCGAAGTTGCTCGGATCGCCGCGCAGGCGCTCGGCCTCATCGAGCTGGGCACGGACTTCGGCGGTCCGCTTGCGTTCGTTCAGGAAGTGCGCATACAGGACGTGCGGCATCGGGTCGTCCGGCATGAAGCGGATCGCTCGTTCGTAGTAGCACTCGGCGGGAAACCTGAGCCCGGACGGACGATCGCTCTTCATCCTCGCCGCATAGCGGGCGACCGCGAGCAGCGCGCGCGGATTGTTCGGAAACGCCCGCATCGTGTAATCGATGTCGCCGCCCGCCGTGGTGCCCGTCGCGCCGCGCTTCGCGCTCTCCACATCCGGCGTGAAGTGGTAGTCCTCGACCCGGTGCCGGACATCCGGCGGCGCAGTCCGGTAGTCGAACGGCCCGTACTGTCCCGGTGGCGCGAGGTCGCCGCACGAGAAGGTATTGATGCCCTGCTGCGCATGCGCAGCCGAGTGCGTACCGAGGAGCGCCAGCGCGGCGAACAGCGCTGCCAGCCCAGGATTCCGCGCCGGTGGGGTCGAAGGTCGGACGATGTTCATGGTCTCTGGATCGTTGGCGTCAGTCGGCGATCGAGCAGCGCTGCGAACGCGTGGGCCCTGCCCTCGCGGGAGCAGGCCGCGATGACCTCCGGAGTGGCGATCGGCTCGCTCGCTGCGCGCACGCGTGCGATGAACGATGGAATGGCTGCGGCGATGGACGCAGCATCGTCGAGCCGCGCGATCGACGTCAAGCCCGCACCGCGCAGTGTTGTTGCGGTGTCGCCGACCGGATCGGTCAGCGCGAGCACGGGCCGCTTCGCTCGCACGTACTCGTACAGCTTCGCCGGGATCTGCTGATTGCAGTTGCCGGCCTGCAGGATCAGGAGGCCGTCCACTTCGAGCATCTCCTGCAGCGCGACTTCGTACGGGATCGCGGGCTCGAGCGCGATGAGGTCGGCGATGTCGTGCTCGGACGCCAGCGCGGCGAGCATCGGATCGTAGGCGCTTGCGCGAAGCCGCAGGCAGAAGCTCGACGCCGAGAGCTCGCCGGCCCGCTTCAGGCGGCCGAGGGCCTCGAACAACGGTCGCGGATCGCGCTCGTCGGGATAGACGACGCCGCTGTGCAACAGCACGAAGCGGCCGTCCCCCGATCCTGCGACGACGTGCCGGCGCGCCTTGTCGGCGCGGGTGAACGTCTCCTCGTCGTAGCCATTCTCGATCACGACGCTCCTGTCGGCGGGCACGTCGGGATAGCGATCGCGATACAGCGCGGCGCAGCCCGGGGTCGTGAAGACGCTGGCCACCGCGGTGCGCAACGCGTCCTCCTCGATCGCTCGATATGCACGCCATGCGCGCGGGTCGGCGGGATAACCGTCCTGCGCCATCGGGTCGCGGAAGTCGGCGATCCACGGCAGTCCGCTCTTCTTCGCCAGCGTCGCGCCGATCACGTGCGCGGTCGCGATC
>CAXTPX010000380.1:0-4111 GCA_964246005.1 uncultured Burkholderiaceae bacterium
GGCAAGTTCACGCGGCTCGGCGATGCGAATCGCATTCGTCAGTGGATGGAGAGCCAGGCGGTCTCGACGGACCCGATCACGCGGATCGTCAAGAAGTCGTCCTGAGCGATCGATCGGGCCGGCGCGGCGCGTGTCTCGCCGACCCGCGATCGATCCCCCGTCCTGTTTCAAGCGAGCGTCGACGCGCTCATGGTGAGCGCCCCTTCCTTTTTTCGCTCGCCATGAACGATTCGATTCGCTTGAAGTTCCTCGTGCCGGCTTCGCTTGTCGCGCTGTCCGCCTGCGCCACGTCCGGCCCCGTCGCGAGCGTGCCGGTCGGGCTGCTGCGCACGACCGACGTCCTCGTCGCCTGCGAAGTGCCCGACCCGTCGGTGCGGGCGATTTGCGAAGAGCAGCTCGCCGACGAGGTCACGGTGCGCGGTTCGCGTCCGACCCGGCTCGCCGCGGAGGCGCGCCAGCCGAACGGCTCGGTGACGGAAGCGCAGTTGCTGCAGGCCGCACGGACGTCGAACGCGCCCGCCGTGGTGGTGCTGTCGCTGGCGCCGGTCGCGGTCGAGGACCCGGGCCCGACGCTATCGCTCGGCTTCGGCGGGTTCAGCCGCTCTGTCGGCGGTGGCGTCGGCATCGCGGCGCCGCTCGGCGCGGCGCGCACGTCGATCGGCTACGCGGGACGCGCGACGGTGGTGGAGGTCGCGAGCGGCCGCACCGTGTGGACCGGGCGAGCGAATGCCCCCGCGTCCGACGACCTACCGTCGCAGCTCGGCGGACTGTCCGTCAACGTTCTCGACCTGGCCGACCGCGCCGGACTCTTCTGACGTTTCGCAGCGTCCTCCTACAGCGTCGCCGGCGCGAAGCTGTCGGCCCGCGCCATCGGCCAGAACGTCTCGAATACCTTCTGCTCGAATCGCCCCTCGGCGAGGCTGCCCGGCCGGATGAATTGCGCGACCAGCGACAGCAGCCTGACGTCGTTCTGTGCGACGCGACGCACGATGTGCTGGGGTCCGAGTTCGATCGGATGCCGCAGGCCGGCAGCGGCAACGAGTTCCGCCAGCGCCTTCAGCGTCTCGTCGTGGAACTGGCGAACGCGGGTCGCCTTGTCCGGCACGACCAGCGCTCGTTGCCGCAAAGGGTCCTGCGTCGCGACGCCGCTCGGACAGCGGTCGGTGTGACAAGACTGCGACTGGATGCAGCCGAGCGCGAACATGAAGCCGCGCGCCGAGTTGCACCAGTCGGCGCCGAGCGCCATCGTCCGCACGATGTCGAAGGCGGTGACGAGCCGTCCCGATGCGCCGATGCGGATCCGTTCGCGCAGGTTCAGGCCGACCAGCGTGTTGTGGACGAGCTGCAATCCTTCGAGAAGGGGCGCGCCGACGTGATCGGTGAATTCCACCGGCGCCGCCCCGGTACCGCCTTCGCCCCCGTCGACGACGATGAAGTCGGGGGTGATGCCGGTCTCCACCATCGCCTTCGCGATCCCGAAGAACTCCCACGGATGGCCGATGCACAGCTTGAACCCGGTCGGCTTACCGCCGGACAGGTTGCGCAGTCGATCGACGAACTGCAGCAGCCCGATCGGCGTCGAGAACGCGGGATGCGCCGCCGGCGAGACGCAGTCGACGCCCGGCTTGACGCCGCGGGCACGTGCGATCTCGATCGACACCTTCGCGCCCGGCAACACACCGCCGTGTCCGGGCTTCGCGCCCTGCGACAGCTTGATCTCGATCATCTTCACCTGGTCCTGCGTCGCGTTCTCGACGAAGCGCTCGTCGGAGAACGAGCCGTCGTCGTTGCGACAACCGAAGTATCCCGATCCGATTTCCCAGATCAGGTCGCCACCGAACTCGCGGTGATACGACGAGATCGACCCTTCGCCGGTGTCGTGCGCGAAGCCGCCCATCGCGGCACCCTTGTTCAACGCGAGGATCGCGTTCGCCGACAGCGCGCCGAAGCTCATCGCCGAGATGTTGAAGACGGACGCCGCGTACGGCTTCAGCACGCCCGGCTTCGTGACGAAGCCGTCCGCCTGGCTCGCATCGGCCACCCGGCCGACCTGGACGCGGAAGTCGTGATGCTGGACGGGCGCGGGCGCGATCGAATGGTTGATCCATTCGTAGCCGACCTGGTAGACGTCGAGCTGCGTGCCGAAGGGTCGTTTGTCGAGTTCGCGTTTCGCGCGCTGATAGACGATCGAGCGCTGATTGCGCGAGAACGGCATCGCGGTCGAGTCGTCCTCGAACAGGTATTGCCGCAGCTCCGGCCGGATCGCCTCGATCAGGAAGCGGAAGTGGCCGATCAAGGGATAGTTGCGCTGGATGGCGTGGCGGGTCTGCGCGAGGTCTCGCAGGCCGACCAGCGTCAGCAGACCGAAGACGGCTGTGAACGGCCAGAACCAGGCAGACAGCATCGTCGCGGTGAAGCTCGCAGCGAACAGCGCGACGACGATCGCGAACGTCGCGAAGCGTGAGTTGTACATGGTTGTCTCCCCGGTGCCGACGCTCGGCGCCGATGCTTTGCTTCGATATCGGTCGCAACGGGTCGATACGTGAGGCCTCCCGCTCGCCGCTCCCGTATTCGTCGCCGGTGAATTGGTCGCGAACGGGACGTCGGCGTTACGCCGCGCGCAGCGCGTCGACGATCTTCATGCGGGCGGCACGCCAGGCGGGCAGGAAGCCGCCGACGAAGCCCATGAACAATGCGAAGAAGATCACCTCGACGACGATGCCGCCGTTGATGCGGAAGCGGAAGGTCAACTCCGAGAACGTCTGGAAGTTCAGCGTCGACAGGCTGACGAACTGCATCAGCGACGCCGCCGCGAGTCCGACGACGCCGCCGACGAGGCCGAGCACCAGCGACTCGACGAGGAAGGCCACAAGGATCGAAGAGCGCGGGAAGCCGAGCGCCCGCAACGTGCCGATCTCGCCGGTGCGCGCGGCGACGCTCGCGTACATCGTGATCATCGCGCCGACGATCGCGCCGATCGAGAAGATGATCGACAGCGCGGTGCCGAGGTAGCTGATGAAGCGCGCGAGCGCCTCGGACTGCTCGGCATAGAACTGCTTTTCCCGCTTGACTTCGACGGTGAGCCGCGGATCGCCTTCGAGCCGCTCCTTGACCGCGTCGAACTGCGACGGGTCGGCGAGACGGAAGATCACCGACGAGAACGACTGCCGGCGAAATCCCTGCATCAGCTGCTCGGCATCGCCCCACACCTCCGAGTCGAACGCGCTGCCGCCCGCGTCGAAGATGCCGACGACGGTCCACTGGCGCTGCGCGAAGCGCAGGCTCTCGCCGAGGCCCGCACCGGCGAAGCCGCGCGAGATGCTGCGGCCCGCGACGATCTCCGACGTGCCGGGCCGGAACGCGCGCCCTTCGACGATGTGGACCTGCGGCCGCATCTGCAGGCCCGCGTCGGTGATGCCGCGCACGACGATGTTGGCCGGCTTGTCGGGATCTTCCGCGTTGCGCTTCCGCTTCGGCATGTTGATGATCGCGACCGGCTCCTTCGAGATCAGCTTCGCGCCGGCACCGTCGGTCGCGATCTCGGGACTGCTGTCGACGACCGCGGCCTGGTCGCGTCCGACGCCGCTCTGCACTTCGGTGCCCGCGGCCTTGCGGATCACGATCACGTTGTCCGACTGCCCCGTCGCGACCAGCGTGCCGCGGATGCCTTCGGTCATCATCAGCACGCTCGCGAAGACGAACACGACGAGTGCCATGCCGGCAGCCGTCAGCAGCGTCGTGACCTTGCGCCCGTAGACGTTACGGGCGATGTACGAGAAGGGGATCGCCTTCACGTCAGGTCGTCACGCCACGTGGCGAAGGCCGTCGACGATGCGGATGCGCCCCGCGCTCCACGCCGGCCACGCGGCCGCGACGAGCCCGATCGTCGCGGCCGCGACGAACTGCAATGCCACGGTCTCGCGCGACACGAAGAACACCGGCAGGAACGTGCCCATCGCTCGGCCGAACACGCTCGCGACCGGGAACGTGACGGCCACCGCGAGCACGCCGCCCGCCAGCGCGATCGACACCGACTCGCCGACGATCAGCCAGCCGATGAACGCCGGGCTGAAGCCGAGCGCCTTCAGCGTCGCGTACTCCGACGTTCGTT
>CAXTPX010000381.1:0-4104 GCA_964246005.1 uncultured Burkholderiaceae bacterium
GAGGCGGCCTTGCCCGTCCCGCTCGCGCAGGTAGAACCCGATGATCGGACGCCGATCACGTGATGCGGCTCGTCGTCGGTTCGGCGAGCGCTTCGAACCAGTCCCGGTACGGCGTGTTGATCGCGAGATGGCGGTTGTAATCGGGTGCGCCGTCGGTCCACCAGACCGGCCCGCGCTCGCCGAGCGCGTGCTTCGCGGCATCGACTTCGCTGCGGGCACGCCGACGATCCGCATCGTCGCGCGCATCGCGAACCGCGCGACGGGCGCGCATCAGCCGATCGACGTGCGCCTGCCTGACGTCTTCGGCGAGCGACGGGTCGCTGGTGCGCCACAGCCGGCCGCGGACCACGAAGTACCTGCCGTCGGGCGTCGTCGCGTATTTCATGGCGCGTCCATCGCGTTGCCTTCACTGGAGCCGACCCTGATCTTCGCCGACTTCGCTCTCGATCGATGAACACGCCTGCGTTTACCGGACCCGTCGACCCCGATCCGCAGGAGACCGCCGAGTGGCGCGACGCGTTCGACGCGTTGCTGCGCGCGAGCGGTCCTGCGCGGGGGCGCGAGATCCTGGATGCGCTGGCCGGGCTGGCGCAGGCGCGACGCACCGGCTGGTCCGCGCCGCCCTCGACGCCGTACGTCAACACGATCGACGTCACCGAGCAGGTCGCGTTCCCCGGCGACCTCGCGATCGAGGAGCGCATCGCCGCGCTGATGCGCTGGAACGCGCTCGCGATGGTGGTGCGCGCCAACCATTCGTACGGCGAGCTCGGCGGGCACATCGCGAGCTACGCGAGCGCGGCCGACCTGTTCGAAGCGGGTTTCAATCACTTCTTCCATGCACGGACCGACGCGCACGGCGGCGACCTCGTCTTCTTCCAGCCGCACAGCGCGCCGGGCGTCTATGCCCGCGCGTTCCTCGAAGGCCGCTTGAGCGAGGACGATCTGCGGCATTACCGGCAGGAGCTGACGGCGCCGGCGTTCGTCGACGGCACTGGAGCGCGCGGCCTCTGCAGCTATCCGCACCCGTACCTGATGCCGGACTTCTGGCAGTTCCCGACCGGCTCGATGGGGATCGGGCCGATCAGCTCGATCTACCACGCGCGCTTCATGCGCTACCTCACCGACCGCAAGCTGCTCGACTGCCGCGCACGCACGGTGTGGGGCGTGTTCGGCGACGGCGAGATGGACGAGCCCGAGTCGATGAGCGCGCTGACGCTCGCGGCCCGCGAGAAGCTCGACAATCTCGCGTGGGTCGTCAATTGCAACCTGCAGCGGCTCGATGGTCCGGTGCGCGGCAACGGTCGCATCATCGACGAGCTCGAACGCCTCTTCGCCGGCGCCGGCTGGAACGTGATCAAGCTGATCTGGGGCAGCGACTGGGACGGCCTCTTCGCGCGCGACACGACGAACGCGCTGGCACGCGTGTTCGCGGAGACCGTCGACGGCCAGATGCAGACCTTCGCCGCGAAGGACGGGCGCTTCAACCGCGAGCACTTCTTCGGGCAGAACGACGAGCTGCGGCGGCTCGCGCAGGGGATGACCGACGACCAGATCGATCGGCTGAAGCGCGGTGGTCACGACCTCGTGAAGATCCATGCCGCGTATGCCGCGGCTGCCGCGCATCGCGGACAGCCGACCGTGATCCTCGCGCACACGAAGAAGGGCTACGGGATGGGTGCCGGGCAGGGCCGCATGACGACGCACTCGCACAAGAAGTTCGAGAGCGCCGACCTGATCGGCTTTCGCAACCGCTTCGACCTGCCGCTGACCGACGACGAGGCCACGTCGCTCGCGTTCTACAAGCCGGCCGACGACAGCGTCGAGATGCGCTACCTGAAGGCGCGCCGCACCGCGCTCGGCGGCTCGTTGCCGAAGCGCGCGACCACGTGCGACGTCGTGCAGCCGCCGCCGCTCGCGAGCTACGCGCAGTTCGCGCTGGCCGCGGACGGCAAGGCGATGAGCACGACGATGGCCTTCGTGCGCATCCTCGGCGCGCTGTTGAAGGACAAGGCGCTCGGCCCGCGCATCGTGCCGATCGTCGCCGACGAGGCGCGCACGTTCGGGATGGCCAACCTGTTCAAGCAGGTCGGCATCTACTCGAGCGTGGGCCAGCGCTATTCGCCCGAGGACATCGACTCGATCCTCAGCTATCGCGAAGCGACCGACGGCCAGATCCTCGAGGAAGGCATCAGCGAGGCCGGCGCGATCGCGAGCTGGACGGCGGCCGCGACGGCCTACAGCGTGCACGGGCTCGCGATGCTGCCGTTCTACATCTACTACTCGATGTTCGGCTTCCAGCGGGTCGGCGACCAGATCTGGGCGGCGGCCGATCAACGCGTGCGCGGCTTCCTCGTCGGCGCGACTGCGGGCCGCACGACGCTGAGCGGCGAGGGGCTGCAGCACCAGGACGGCACGAGCCACCTGATCGCCGCGACGATCCCGAACTGCAAGGCGTACGACCCCGCGTTCGCGGGGGAGATGGCCGTCATCGTCGACGCCGGCATGCGCGAGATGCTGGTCGAGCAGCGCGACGTCTTCTACTACGTGACCGTGATGAACGAGTCGTACGCGCAGCCGAGCCTGCCGGGGGGTGTCGAAGCGGACCTGCTGCGCGGCTGCTATCGCATCTCAGGCGATGCCGACACGACGCCGCAGGTCACGCTGCTCGGTTCGGGTGCGATCCTCGTCGAAGCGATCGAGGCCGGGCGGCTGCTCGCGGCCGACGGCTTCGCGGTCGAGGTCTTCAGCGTGACGAGCTGGAGCGAGCTCGCGCGGGACGGGGCTGCCTCCGATGCGCTCGACGACGCCGCGTTCATCGAACGCCAGTTGAGACACGGCTCGGGTCCGATCATCGCAGCGACCGACTATGTGCGGGCGGTGCCGGAAAGCGTTCGCGCCTACCTGCCCCACGGACGTCGCTATGTCACGCTCGGCACCGACGGCTTCGGTCGCAGCGACACGCGCGCGGCGCTGCGCGGCTTCTTCCACGTCGATGCGGCCAGCATCGCCGACGCGGCACGGCGCGCGTTGGCACGTTAAGACTTTTTACATCGGAGCTCGCTCGATGGGTCGTATCCCGCTGGTTACGCTGTTCGTCGCCGCGCTGTCGTTCAACGCGTCGGCGCAGCTCGCACCGATGACGCCGGACATCCCCGCGAAGTTCGTCTCGCCGACCGACGCATACGACTACGTCAAGCGCGACGAGATGATCCCGATGCGCGACGGCGTGAAGCTGCACACGGTGATCGTCGTCCCGAAGGGCGCGACGCGTGCGCCGATGCTGCTGACGCGCACGCCGTACGACGCGAGCGGTCGCGCGCAACGCTCGCAATCGCCGCACATGCTGGCGATCCTGCCGCAGGGCGACGAGGTGTTCGTGCAGGGCGGCTACATCCGCGTGTTCCAGGACATCCGCGGCAAATACGGCTCGGAAGGCGACTATGTCGTCACACGGCCCCTGCGGGGTCCGCTGAACGACACGCCGGTCGACCACTCGACCGACGCGTACGACACGATCGACTGGCTCGTGAAGAACGTCCCCGAGTCGAACGGCCGGGTCGGGATGCTCGGGTCGTCGTACGAAGGCTTCACGGTCGTGATGGCGCTGGTCGATCCCCATCCGGCGTTGAAGGTCGCGGCGCCGGAGAGCCCGATGGTGGACGGATGGATGGGCGACGACTGGTTCCACTACGGCGCTTTCCGCCAGCCGAACCTCGGCTTCTTCGTCGGCGACACGTCGGCACGCGGTCGCGGCAAGTCGATCGCCCGCGCGTACGACGACGAGTACGAGTCGTTCCGCCAGGCGGGCTCGGCCGGCGACTACGCACGGGCCAACGGGCTCGACCAGCTGCCGTACTGGCAGAAGGTCCACGACCATCCCGCCTACGACGCGTTCTGGCAGGGCCAGGCGCTCGACCGCATCATGGCGACGAAGCCGCTGACGGTGCTGATCCCAGAGTTCGTCAGCAAGAACTACGTGGATTACGGGCTCATGAACGCGGCCGGCGTGCTGGCCATCGTTCCGCCCATCCTCGTCGTCCTGTTCCTCAACCGCTATCTGGTGCGCGGGCTCCTGGCCGGCTCCGGTACGGGCCGCCTTCGACA
>CAXTPX010000382.1:0-4100 GCA_964246005.1 uncultured Burkholderiaceae bacterium
GCCGCCGACGATGTACCCGATCACGATCGGCGTCGTGATCGCAGCGGTGTTGCCGAACGTGTTGAAGAGCGACCCGCTCAATCCCGCGATCTCCTTCGGCGACGTGTCGGACACCACCGCCCAGCCGAGCGCGCCGAGACCCTTGCCGAAGAACGCGAACGCCATGATGCCGACCACCACGGCCGCCGAGTCGACGTAGTTGCAGACGATCATGCTCGTCGACAGCAGCATGCCGACCACGATCGGAGCCTTCCGCGAGAAGGTCAGCGAATGGCCGCGCCGCAGCAGCGTATCGGAAACGATGCCGCCGAGAACGCCGCCGAGGAAGCCGCAGATGGCGGGCAGCGCTGCGACGAAGCCCGCGTTGAGGATCGAGAAGCCGCGCTCCCTGACGAGATAGACGGGAAACCAGGTGAGGAAGAAATACGTCAGCGTCGTGATGCAGTACTGCGCGACATAGACGCCGACCAGCATGCGATTGCCGAGCAGTTGCTGGATGTACGACCACTTCGGGCGTTCTGCAGGATTGTTCGGATCGGGCAGCGGCACCGTGCCTTCCGCCCGCATGCCCAGTTGCGCGGCCGACGAGGTCCGAAGCGTCAGCTCGGTCTGCTTCAGCAGTTGCGCGCGCGACTCCTTCGATCGATCCATGTCGACCAGGGCGCCGCCGCGCCGGATGTAGTCGAGTTCCTCGGCATCGATGCGAGGGTGGGCGACGGGGCTGTGGATCACCTTGAGCCAGACGACGCTGACGACGATGCCGACGCCGCCCATGAAGAGGAAGACCTCGGGCCAGCCGTAGTCGTGGACGATCCATCCCATGATCGGCGCGAACAGCACGGTCGAGAAATACTGCGCGGAATTGAACACCGCCGAAGCCGTTCCGCGCTCGTTCGCGGGGAACCACGCGGCGACGATGCGCCCGTTGGCGGGAAACGACGGGGCTTCCGCGAGACCGACCAGGAGACGCAGCGCGAACAGCATCACGATCGCGGACCCGGCCGTCGCGGCGACGAACGTCACGCTGCCTTGCAGGATCGTGAAGACGGACCAGAAGAAGATGCTCGCGGCGTACACGATCCTGGAGCCGTAGCGGTCGAGCAGCCAGCCGCCCGGCAACTGCGCGAGCACGTACGACCATCCGAAGGCCGAGAAGAGATAGCCCATCGTGATCGAGTCGAGGCCCAGTTCCTTCGCGAGGGCGGGTCCCGCGATCGACAGCGTCGCGCGATCGGCGTAGTTGACCGCGGTCACGATGAACAACATGCCGACGATGCCGAACCGGACGCGGGTCCTGGTGGCGCTTGCTGCGAACGTTGCACTCATCGCTGTCTCCGGTGGATCGCTGGACGGCTCGCGGGCCGCTCTGTCGCTCTCTCACGGAGCGAACGAATGATCGAGGGTTACCCGTACCGTCAACGGTCCATGGCCGGCCGCTTCGGATCGAACTTCCAGTTCGGAATCAGGTACTGCATGGCCGTCGCGTCGTCACGTGAGCCGAGCCCGTGGGCGAGGTACAGCGCGTGCGCCTTCTCGACCTCCGCCATGTCGAGCTCGACGCCGAGCCCGGGCTTCTTCGGAACCTGCACGTGGCCCCCGACGATCTCGAGCGGGACCTTCGTCAGCCGCTGGCCGTCCTGCCAGATCCAGTGCGTATCGATCGCCGTGACGCGACCCGGGGCGGCGGCGCCGACATGCGTGAACATCGCGAGCGACACGTCGAAGTGATTGTTCGAATGCGACCCCCACGTCAGGCCCCAGTCCTTGCAGGTCTGCGCGACCCGCACCGAGCCCGCCATCGTCCAGAAGTGCGGGTCGGCGAGCGGGATGTCGACCGACTGCAGCGCGAGCGCGTGACTGAGCTGACGCCAGTCGGTCGCGACCATGTTGGTCGCCGTGGGCAACCCGGTCGCGCGACGGAACTCGGCCATCACCTCGCGTCCCGAGAAGCCGTCTTCCGCACCGCACGGGTCTTCCGCGTACGCGACGACGCCGCGCATGTCCCGCATCAACCGGATCGCGTCCTTCAGCGACCAGCCGCCGTTCGGATCGAGCGTGACGCGCGCATCGGGGAAGCGCTCGTGCAGCGCGACGATCGCTTCGATCTCCGCGTCCGCCCGCAGCGCGCCGCCCTTGAGCTTGAAGTCGTTGAAGCCGTAACGCGCGCGGGCCGCTTCGGCCAGCCTGACGATCGCCTCCGGCGTCACGGCCTCCTCGTGACGAAGACGGAACCAGTCGTCGTCGGCGTCGGGGTCGCTCGGGTACGGCAGGTCGGTGCGGCTCCGATCGCCGACGAAGAACAGGTAGCCGAGCATCTCCACCGCATCCCGTTGCTGCCCCTGTCCGAGCAGGGCGGCGACCGGCTCGCCGAGATGTTGACCGAGCAGGTCGAGCATCGCCGCCTCGATCGCGGTGACCGCGTGGATCGTCGTGCGCAGGTCGAAGGTCTGCAGGCCACGACCGCCCGCGTCGCGATCGGCGAAGGTGTTCTGCACGTGCTCGAGCAGACGCTGGTGCGAGCCGAGCGCCTGGCCGAGCACGAGCGGCCGCGCGTCCTCGAGCGTCGCGCGGATCTTCTCGCCGCCTGGGACTTCACCGACGCCGGTGCGTCCTTCGCTGTCGCCCAGGATGAGGAGGTTGCGTGTGAAGAACGCGCCATGGGCGCCGCTCAGGTTCAACAACATGCTGTCGCGGCCCGCGACCGGAATGACCGTCAGCGCTGTGATCACCGGCGTGGTTTGGGTACCCATCGATGTCTCCTCGAAGTGCCATCGATCGGTCAGGCGACGACGATCGCCGTGAAATCGTTGACGTTGGTCGGCGTGGGACCGGTGATCACCGAATCGCCGAGGCGCTCGAAGAAGCGGTGTGCGTCGTTGTCGTCCAGCAGCAGGACCCGGGGTTCGACGGAGGACGCAGCGTCCATGGGCGGCTCTTCGTCGGGGTCGCGTCCGCGGTCTCAGGCGACCGCGACTTCGTGATTGCCGAGGAGCTCGAGCGCCCTCACGAGCGCCGAGTGGTCCAGGTCTTCCATGCCGTTGGCCGCGCACGCCTGCATCAGCTGCGCGGCGCCGGCGGTCTGCGGCAGCGAGAGTTCGAGTTCCTTCGCGCCCTGCAGCGCGAGGTTCAGGTCCTTCTGATGCAGACGGATGCGAAAGCCCGGCGCGAAGGTCCGCTTGATCATCCGTTCGCCGTGCACCTCGAGGATCCGGCTGGCCGCGAAGCCCCCCATCAGGGCCTGGCGGACCTTGACCGGATCGGCCCCGGCCTTGCTCGCGAACAGCAGCGCCTCGCCGACGGCCGCGATGTTGAGCGCGACGATGATCTGGTTCGCGACCTTGGTCGTCTGGCCGTCGCCGACGCCGCCCACCAGCGTGATGTTCTTGCCCATCTTCTCGAGCAGGGGCCGGACCCGCTCGAATGCCTCGGGCGTGCCGCCGCACATGATCGTCAGCGACCCCGCCTTCGCGCCGACCTCGCCGCCGGAGACCGGCGCATCGACGTAGTCCGCGCCGAGGTCGGCGATGCGCTTCGCGAACGCCTTCGTCGCCATCGGCGAGATCGAACTCATGTCGACGACGAGCTTGCCGCTCCCGCCCTCCTTCAGCCCGTCCGCGACGCCTTCGTCACCGAACAGAACGACTTCGACGTCCGGGGTGTCGGGCAGCATGAGAATGACGACGTCGCTCGACGCAGCGACCTCGGCTGCGCTCGCGCAGACGGTCGCCTTGCCGACGAACGCGACCGGCACTTCGCTGCGCGTCTTCAAGAACAGCGCGTGACCCGCTTCGACGAGATGCAGGGCCATGGGGGCACCCATGATGCCGAGACCGATGAATCCGACGTTCATGTCCGTTCCCTCACGTTGTGCATGCGGCGATCAGTAGACGCCGCCGGCGGCGACGGTGGCACCCGCTCGCATCTTCGCCAGGACCTGTTGCGCGCCGGCCGCCATCAGCCGCGCGTCCGAGCTGATGGTCACGAACCGGAAGCCCTTCGCGATGCGTTTCTGCGCCGCCTCGGGGGTGCCGTTGTGGATCGCGGCGACGATGCCATGCGCGTTGGCACGGGCGAGGATATGGTCGATGGCGTCCGCCACT
>CAXTPX010000383.1:0-4099 GCA_964246005.1 uncultured Burkholderiaceae bacterium
CCGCATCGGGTTCGGCGACGCGGTCGAAGCGCGCGTCGGCATCCGCATGCAGCGTGCTCCACTCGGCGAGCGCCGCGTCCCACATCGCGCCGCGCGGGGCGTACGGGCGGCCCTTGATGTAGTCGAGCGCGGTCGCATCGCACGCGATCATCCCGGACCGCGCGCCCGCCTCGATCGCCATGTTGCAGACCGTCATGCGGCCCTCCATCGACAGCGCGCGGATCGCACTGCCGGCGAATTCGATCGCGTGGCCGGTGCCGCCGGCGGTGCCGATGCGGCCGATCACCGCGAGGACGAGATCCTTCGCGGTACAGCCACGCGGCAGCGATCCATCGACCTTCACCAGCATGTTCTTCGACTTCTTCGTGACCAGCGTCTGCGTCGCGAGCACGTGTTCGACCTCGGACGTGCCGATGCCGAAGGCGAGTGCGGCGAACGCGCCGTGCGTGCTCGTGTGCGAGTCGCCGCAGACGACCGTCATGCCCGGCAGCGTCGCGCCCTGCTCGGGTCCGATGATGTGGACGATGCCCTGCCGCCTGTCGGCCATGTCGAAGTACGTCAGGCCGTACTTCTGCGCGTTCGCATCGAGCGTCTCGACCTGCAGACGCGAGATCGGATCGGCGATGCCTTCGGCGCGATGGGTCGTCGGCACGTTGTGGTCGGCGACCGCGAGGTTGGCGCTGTTGCGCCACGGCTGCCGGTCCGCGAGGCGCAGGCCTTCGAACGCCTGCGGGCTGATGACTTCGTGGAGCAGGTGACGATCGATGTAGAGGATCGCGGTGCCGTCGTCCTCGCTGCGGACGACGTGCAGGTCCCACAGCTTGTCGTAAAGAGTCTTGCCCATCGTGCTGCTGGCCTCGGATCGGTGATCCTCGAACGTCGTCGGCACACTGGCAGGCCGACCGCGCGAGGGTCGAAAATTATGCCACAGCGCCCCGGCGCCGCGGGCCGGGATGCGGTCGACGATCGCGCGTTGCAGGCCCGGATGCGGCGTGTCATCGTTCAGCCCGCATACGACAACGAGGAGATCTGGATGAGGCACTTGCGGTGGATCGCGTTCGTTCTGATGACGACGACGGCGTCGGTGGCAATGGCTGCGACCGAAGTCGACGGCGTCAGGGTCGACGACGAAGCGACCGTCGCGGCGCAGAAGCTGGTGCTCAACGGCGCCGGGATCCGCACGCGGTTGCTGTTCAAGGTCTACGTCGCGGCGCTCTATCTTCCCCAGAAAAAGGACAACACGAAGGACATCCTCGCGTTGCCCGGCGCTAAGCGCGTCACCGTGACGATGCTGCGCGAGGTGTCGAGCGACGAGCTCGGGCAGGCGCTGGTCACCGGCATCCGGAAGAACGCGACGCCCGAGGAGACCCGGCGCTTCGCACCGCAGATGGCTTCGATGAGCGACATCTTCGCGAGGATCCCGAAGCTCAAGAAGGGCGAATTCTTCAGCGTCGACTGGATTCCGGGTAGCGGCACGGTCGTCGTCGTCGACGGCAAGCCGGTCGCCGACCCGATTTCCGACCAGGCGTTCTACGACACGATCCTGAAGATCTGGCTCGGCGACGAGCCGACGGATTCCGCCTTGAAGACGGCGATGCTCGGCGCGAAGTGATCGCGTGAGCCATAGCCTTCGTGGGCGCCGTTGACCGGTGGCCCGACCGATCTCGGGTGACGTTCGGGAAGGGCGCCGCGCCCGCCGCATCGGGTACCTGCCGTTCACCGAGGCCACTGTCGAGAAGGCCTATACGGTCCGGATGCGCGAATTGCTGGCCGCCTTCGGTGAAGTCGTGCCGTATCGAGGCTTCGGCGCCTGGCTGGCCGCTTCCTTCCCACCGCGACGCTTCGACTGCATCGTCGTCAACTGGACGGACAACGACCTGCTCGACCGCCGGAGTCGCGCGGTCGCCGCGCGCAAGATCGTCAAGCTGTTCGCGCGAACACTCGCGATGCGCGTCGCTTGCCGGCGCCTCGTGTTCGTGCGCCACAACAACTACCCGCACGCGACCGCAGCCGGCCATGAAGCCGACGCGGCGCGCTGGGTGTCGCGCTACGAACGCCTCTTCGACGCGGTCGTCACGCACTCGGGCGAAGACCGCCAGCGACCGCGCCTCTACTGTCCGCACCCGCTCTATCACCGCGTCGAGCCGTCGCCTCCGCGTACGTCGTCCGATCCGTTGCCCGAACGCTATTACGTGGTCTTCGGTCGCATCGTGCGGTACAAGCACTTCGAGGCGCTGATCGACGCGTTCCCGCCGGGCGAGACGCTGCTGATCGTCGGCGCCGTCGGCGATCGCCGGTACGCGGACGAGCTCGCGGCGCGCGTTCGTCCGAACATCCTGTTTCGAGCCGGCCTGTTGCCGGAAGCCGAAGCGCAGGCGATCGTGGCGCAGAGCGCGGCGCTCGTGATCTCGCACGCCGATCCGGACGTGATCGTCAGCGCTTCGTTCTTCTTCGCGATGACGCTGCGCGTGCCGGTGATCGCGGTCGCGACGCCGTTCCTGCGATGGATCGCGCCGCGGGTCGGCCCGCGGCTGCTCCGCGTCGAGCCCGATGTGGAAGCGTTGTGTCGCTCGATCGGCAACGAGCCCGTTGTCGCGCCCGATGCGGCTGCGAGCGAGGCCATCGAACGCGAGTTCGGCGATACCGTCGTGATCGCTGCGCTACGCCGTGCACTTGGTCTCGACGAAGGCGGCCGACCCGCGTAGCGCCGTCCGACGATCAGGCGCGCTGCACCGCGGTCTTCGCGATCTCGTCGGCCGACGCGAGCTGATCGACCTTCCAGCAGGCGTCCATCAATGCCCTGACCTGCTCCTTCGGCAGGATGCCGTCGGCCAGGTCCGCGAACTTCGCTTCGAGCTGCGCATCGGTCATCGGCACTTCGACGCTACCGATCGCATGCTCGATGAAGCGGTGCAGCCGGCGACCGTCCTTCAGCACGATCGTCATGTCGACCTGCTCGGCCTTGATCGCCGGATCGATCGTGGTCGTGACCCGGTCGCGCAGCGCGATCGTCCGCGGGTCGCGCACGGCGCGGTCCGAGTACTGCTTCTCGCCGGCGGCGCCATCGATCAACGCGACGGCCACCGAGTGGTACACGCTGAACTTGCCTTCGAGCCCGATCTGCGGCGTCTTCTTGCCGGTCAGCTCGATCACGAGCGGATGGACCCGCAGATCGACCCGCTCGACCTGGTCGGCGGTCAGGTGGTTTTCATTGCGCAGCTGGATCGCCGCGTCGATCGCCGGATGGATCACGATGCCGCAGGCGAACGGCTTGTACGTGTTCAGCAACGCTTCGTAGCGCTGACCGAGCCCCTCGGTGATCTCGCGGTAGTCCTGCTTCGTGCTGATCGCGTTGGCCCATCCGCGCTTCGCCTCGATCATGCCGTCGGAGCTCGTGAAGCCCTGCTGTGCGAGCAACGCCGCGAACAACCCGTTGCTGGCCGCCCGACCGGGATTGAAGCTCTTGTTCATCGACCCGAACGACTCGCGCAAGCCCACCGGCTGCGACGCGGCGAGACCGAGCGCCCAGACCATCTGCTGCGTCGTCAGGCCGAGCAGCTTGCCGGCTGCGGCCGCGGCCCCGAACACGCCGGCGGTGCCGGTGATGTGCCAGCCGACGTCGTAGTGGTTCGGATAGACCGCGTTGCCGATGCGACACGCGGTCTCCACGCCGAGCACGACCGCGTTGAGGAAGTCCCTGCCGCTCACCGGCTTGTACTCGGCCAGCGCCATGACCGCCGCGATCACGACGCCACCCGGGTGGATGATCGTCTTCAGGTGCGTGTCGTCGAAGTCGAAGATGTGGCTGCTGACGCCGTTGACGAACGCGGCGTTCATCACGTCGAAGCGTTCGCGACGACCGAACAGGCCGGCCTGCGGCGGCCCGGAGAACGGGCCGAGCGCCGCGACCGCGCGGTCGATCGTTTCGGTATGCGACCCGCCGACCGCGACGCCGACGTAGTTCAGCAACGTGCGCTTGCCCTCCTTCCGCACGTTGGCCGGCAGGTCTTCGTAACGTGCATTGACGATGTAGTCCGCGAGGATCCGCGTGACGCCGATGCCACTGGCAACGACGACCGGCCCGTCGGCGGCACGCGCG
>CAXTPX010000384.1:0-4099 GCA_964246005.1 uncultured Burkholderiaceae bacterium
GTCGCGAACCGTGCGACGCCGATCACCGGGGGCGTCGACGGCCTGCAGGGTGTCGAGATGGCGAAGGTCTTCGGCGTCTTCGGCTTCGACCTGTACGGGCGCACCGCCTTCGTCTACACGTTCTCGATCGTGCTGCTGCTCTTCATCGCGGCACGCGCCTGGATCAATTCGCCGGTCGGCCTCTCGCTGCGCACGATCCGCGAGAACCCGGTGCGGGCACGGGCGATCGGCGTCCCGCTGCAGCGTCGACTCGTGACCGCGTACGTCGTCTCCGCGGCCATCGCCGGTGTCGCCGGTGCGCTGCTGACGCAGACGACGCAGTTCGTCGGCCTCGACGTGCTGAGCTTCCAGCGCTCCGCGAACCTTCTGATCATGCTGATCGTCGGCGGGACCGCGACGCTCTACGGCGGCTTCGTGGGCGCGGCGCTGTTCATCCTCGTGCAGGACCGGCTCGCCGACATCAACCCGGTGTACTGGTTGTTCTGGTTGGGCATCCTGCTGATCGCGACGACCTTGTTCCTGCGGCGCGGGGTCGTCGGCGGACTGATCGCCCTGCGCGATCGACGGGCCCTGCGCGACGACGCATGACGCCCATCCTCGAGACGCGCGACCTGTGCCGGGCCTTCGGCGCGCTGCAGGTGACGCAACGCGTCAACCTGTCGCTGGCCGCGGGCGCGCGTCATGCGCTGATCGGACCCAACGGCGCCGGCAAGACGACGCTCGTCAACCAGCTGACGGGCGTGCTGCGACCCACCAGCGGCAGCGTGCTGATCGACGGTACCGATGTGACGCGCCTGCCTGCCGAAGACCGGGTGCGTCGCGGCCTGTCGCGCACGTTCCAGATCAACTCGCTGTTTCCGCACCTGACGCCGCTCGAAGCGGTCGCAGCCGCGATCTTCGAACGCGAGCGAGGGTCCACCGGCTTCGTCGCCCGCTGGCTCCGGGGCGTGTCGAGCAGCACGACGCAACTCGACGAGGCGCATGCGTTGCTCGACTCGCTCGGGCTGGCGCGCGACAGCAGGGCCCCGACGCACGCGCTGGCGTACGGTCGTCAACGCATCCTCGAGATCGCGCTCGCGCTCGCGGCTCGCCCGCGCGTGCTGTTGCTCGATGAACCGGCTGCGGGCATTCCCGAAGGCGAGAGCGACGAGCTGTTCGCGGTGCTCGACCGGTTGCCGGCCGACGTCGCGATCCTGCTGATCGAACACGACATGAGTCTGGTCTTCCGCTTCGCGAAGCGCATCACGGTCCTGGTCGGGGGCGCCGAACTCGTCACCGGCACCCCTGCCGAGATCGCGGCCGACGAGCGCGTGCGCGAGGTCTACCTCGGCAAGACGCGGCACTGATGACGACGCCGGCGCCTCTTCTCGAGATCGAGCAACTGCGCTCGGGTTACGGCGATGCGATCGTCGTCGACGGTTGTTCGCTGACGGTCGGCGCGGGCGAGGCGGTCGCGCTGGTCGGCCGCAACGGCGTCGGCAAGACGACGCTGCTGGTGACGGTAATGGGGCTGGCGCGTGTGCGCGGCGGCAGCGTGCGATGGCTGGGCCGCGACCTGCTGCGGATGCGCACGAGCGATCGGGCGCGTGCCGGGATCGGCTGGGTCCCGCAGGAGCGCGAGGTGTTCCCGTCGTTGACGGTCGAGGAGAACCTCGTCGTCACGTCGTTGCCGGGACCGTGGTCGCTCGCGCGCGTGTACGCGCTGTTCCCGCGCCTCGCCGAGCGACGTCGCAACTTCGGCAACGAACTGTCGGGGGGCGAGCAGCAGATGCTGGCGATGGGCCGCGCGCTGATGCTGAATCCGAAACTGCTGCTGCTCGACGAGCCGCTCGAAGGCCTGGCACCGGTGATCGTCGATGAACTGTGCGCGGCGATCGCGTCGATGGTGACGTCCGAGGGGCAGGCGCTGATGCTCGTCGAACAACACGTCGAGCAGGCGCTCGCCCTCACCCATCGGGCCATCGTGCTCGAACGCGGCCGCATCGTGCATCAGGCCTCGAGCGTCGTTCTTCGCGCGGACCCGCATCAGCTCGACCGATGGGTCGGCGTGCGGATGGCGGTCTGACCTTCATCCATCCACCGGTTCATTCATGCGTACACAAGTCGCCATCGTCGGCGCGGGTCCCGCGGGCCTGCTGCTCGGCCACCTGCTGCACATCGCCGGCATCGACAACGTCATCGTCGAACGCCACGACCGCCGTTACGCCGAGGAGCGCATCCGGGCCGGCGTGCTCGAGCAAGGCACGATCGACACGCTCGACGAGGCCGGCGTCGGCGAACGCATGCATCGCGAGGGCCTGCCGCACGAGGGCATCGAGCTGCTGTTCGATCGCAAGCGTCACCGGATCGACCTGACCGCGTTGTCCGGTGGCAAGTCGATCGTGGTCTACGGCCAGCACGAAGTGGTGAAGGACCTGATCGCCGCGCGGGCGGCGACCGGTCGTCCGCTGCTGTTCGAGGCATCCGGCGTGGCGATCCACGACCTCGACAGCGATCATCCCTCGGTCACGTGCCTGCACGACGGCGAGCCGGTCCGCATCGACTGCGACTACATCGCAGGATGCGACGGCTTCCACGGCATCTGTCGCCCTGCGATTCCGTCCGATGCAATGAAGCTCTTCGACCGGATCTATCCGTTCGCGTGGCTCGGCATCCTCGCCGCGGCCGCGCCGTCGTCGCACGAACTGGTCTACGCCAATCACGAGCGCGGCTTCGCGCTGTTCTCGATGCGTTCCGAGAAGGTCACGCGTCTGTACCTGCAATGCGAGCCGGACGAGGATCTTGCCCAGTGGAGCGACGATCGGATCTGGTCCGAGCTGCATACCCGTCTCGCGACCGACGACGGCTGGAAGGTCAACGAAGGCCCGATCCTGCAGCGCGGCGTCACGCCGATGCGCAGCTTCGTCGCCGAGCCGATGCAGTTCGGTCGCCTGTTTCTCGCGGGCGACGCCGCGCACATCGTGCCGCCGACCGGCGCGAAGGGAATGAACCTCGCGGTCGCGGACGTGCGCGTGCTGTCGAAGGCGCTCGCCGCGCATTACGCCGGCGGCGACGATGCACGGCTGCACGCCTATTCGCAGACGTGCCTGAAGCGCGTGTGGCGTGCGGAGCACTACTCGTGGTGGATGACGTCGATGCTGCATCGATTCGCCGACGGCACGCCCTTCATGGAGCGGCTGCAACGATCGGAGCTGGCGTACGTGACGTCGTCGGAGGCCGGCGGACGGGTGGTCGCGGAGAACTACGTCGGGTTGCCGTTCGACGATTGAACGATCGCCCGTCGTTCACGTCGGCCGTGATTCGCGAGCCGCCCGCGATACCGACCGATCAGCGCACCCGAATGCGACGTTCACCGGTTCTGGCGGGCACTGCGACGCTTCGCGACGAACATGGTGGCAAGACCGAGGCCGAGCAACGCGATCGACCCGGGCTCGGGCACGGTGCCCGGGACCGGTGCGGTCGCATCGGTGATGCCGCCGCCTGCGGATCGGAGCGACGGCTCCAGCACTCGCGAAGCAAGGACGCCGATCGCTTCGTAGGCGCTCGCGCCGACGGTGTTCGACGGCGCGACGCTGGTCAGCGTGCCCGCCTGCGAGGCCGAGCCGAAGGTCAGGAGCGATAGCGTGAAGAGGGATGCGGCGTACCGCGACGAGGAACGGTTCATGGCTGGCCCTGAGTGGATGGTGCTCTGGTGCGAGGTGCACTCGAGTCGTTGATCGACATGCAAGACACGGTCCAGCACGCGGAAGCCCATCGAATCAACGACTCACGGATTCGGCTTCACGCGCGGACCGACTTTTTCGCATGCCGCGTCGACACAATCGTCGCGTATTCACCCAGTTGCGCCGCTCTCGGCTGGTAGACCTCGACGCCCGGATCAGCCGGTCCAGCGATGGACGGCCAGCAGCGCGTCGGCAAAAGCAGCGGGTGCTTCCTGCGGAAGGTTGTGGCCGACGCCCTCGATGGTCCGATGTTCGTGCCGGCCGGTGAAGTGCACCGCGTGCTCGACCGTCCCTCCGTAGCCCGTCACGCCGTCGTCAGCGCCGTCGATCGTGATCGTGGGTACCGTGATCGGCGGCGTCTCCGCGAGTCGCCGTTC
>CAXTPX010000385.1:0-4096 GCA_964246005.1 uncultured Burkholderiaceae bacterium
CGCGGCCGTGGCGAGGCGGGGTGCGGCCGGTCGCTGGTCTTCGCCGAGGCACCAGGCGATGGCGAACTGGTCCCCGCCGAGGCGCGCAATCGCGAGCCGCGACGTGACGGACGGATCGTCGAGGCCCCGCTCGTCGAGCGCGTTCGGATTCGCCGCATCGTGCGCGTCGTACGCGCGGCCGTGCAGGTGTCGCAGCGCCTCGCGTCCGATCCGTTGCGCTGCCAGCCGCAGCAGGCTGTCGCCGATCGAGCGCCCATGCAGGTCGTGGCTCTGCTTGAAGCGGTCGAGGTCGACGATCAGCAGCGCCAACGGCGACGCGCCCGTTCGCCCGACGCCGGGCTGCAGCCACGCGTCGAGACGCTCGCGCAGCGCCCTGGCGTTGCAGAGGCCCGTCGCCTCGTCGTGCATCGCGTACTGCTCGAGACGCTCGCGCAACCGGTTGCGTTCGCTGACGTCGCGGATCGCGATAACGACCGAGCCTGGGGCCGTGTCCTCGTCGCCGCGCCCGAGCGGCATCATCCGCGCTTCGAAGTCGCGCACCGCCGGTACGTCCTCGTCCCGGCCGAGCCGATAAGCGCAGATCTGCGCGCGCTGCGTGTCGAGCGCGCGATTGACTGCAGTGGTCCAGGCGAGGCGCATCGGCGCCGGCAGCGTCGGGATGTCCGCGATCGACCAGCCGCGCAGGACCTCGATCGACGCGGGCAGCAGGTGAGGCGGACCGAACGTCTCGACGACGCGGCCGGCGTGATCGCACCGCACGATCGCCTCGTCGAGCACGACCTCGAACCAGGTCGGGGCCCTGAACGGGGAGCGCTCCGGAAGGATCGACGTCTGCATGCGCGCCGACCGGTCGCCGCTCAGGCCGCCCGCATCCGGTCGACCAGGACCCGAACGCGATCGGGCTCGTTGGCCGAGAGGATCTTGCGGGCCGCCGTCTCGCAGCGGGCGACGTCCGAGCGCAGCACCTCGTATTTCACGGCCAGCAGTTGCGCGGGGTGCATCGAGAACTGGCGCAGTCCGAGTCCGAGCAGGAGGCGCGCGAGCATCGGATCGCCCGCCATCTCCCCGCAAACGGAGACGGGAACGCCGAGCCGGATCGCCGACGCGATCACCTGCCCGATCAGGTGCAGCACGGCCGGGTGCAGCGGGTCGTAGAGATGCGCAACCGCATTGTCGGTTCGATCGATCGCGAGCGTGTACTGGATCAGGTCGTTGGTGCCGATCGAGAAGAAATCCAGGCGCTTCGCGAACATCGGCAGGCTGAGCGCCGCCGCCGGGATCTCGATCATCCCGCCGACCGGCATGTTGTGGTCGTACGCGATGCCGCGCGCGTCGAGCTGGCCCTTCGCGGTCGCGATCAGGACGTGCGCGGCATCGACCTCCTGCGGATGCGCGATCATCGGGATCAGCAGCTTGACCGGCCCGAACGCCGTCGCCCGCAGGATGGCGCGCAGCTGCACGAGGAACATCTGCGGCTCGGCGAGGCAGAAGCGGATCGCGCGGAGCCCGAGCGCCGGGTTGGTCGTGTTGAAGACGTTGCTGCCGAACGCGAGGCGCGCCGCGTTCGGCGTCTTGTCGGCGCCGATGTCGAGCGTTCGGATCGTCACCGGTCGACCGGTCATCTGCGTGACGACACGCCGGTACGCCTCAAACTGCTCGTCCTCGTCGGGCATCGAGTCGCGCGTCATGAAGAGGAACTCGGTGCGGAAGAGACCGATCCCGGTCGCGCCGACCTCGTTGGCGAAGTCGCAGTCGTCGGGCAGCTCGATGTTCGCGTGCAACTCGACCGCGACGTCGTCGAGCGTGCGCGTCTGCATCCGCGCGAGCCGCTTCAGCTTCTCGTGCGCGAGCTCGAGGTCGCGCTTGCGGAGGCGATATTCCTCGAGCACGTGAGCGCTCGGATCGACGATCAGCACGCCGGCCTCGCCGTCGACGATCACGCACTCGTCCTGGCGCAACAGGCGCGACGCCTGGCCGAGGCCGACCACCGCCGGAATGTCGAGGCTCTTCGCGAGGATCGCGGTGTGCGCGGTCTGGCTGCCGAGATCGGTCGCGAATCCCGCGAACACGTGCTTCTTGAACTGCAGCATGTCGGCCGGCGCGATGTCGTGGGCGATCACGATCATCGGTTCGACGTCGCTCGCCTTGCCGTCCTGCTTGCTCTTCCGCCGTTCGGCGTCGGCCTCGGCGGCCACCTCCGACAGCGAGTGCGCCGTGCCGTTGAGGATCTTGAGGACACGCTCGACGACCTGCTCGACGTCGGCACGGCGCGACGCGATGTACTCGTCGTCCATCTCCTCGAACTGTTCGACGACGGCCTGCAGCTGCGTGGTCAGCGCCCACTCCGCGTTGTAGCGACGCTCGCGGATCAGGCGCGCCGGCTCCTCGGACAGGAGCGGATCCTGCAGGATCAGCCGATGCAGGTCGACCAGGGCAGCGAACTCGGCCGGCGCATGCGCCGGCAAGCCGGCCTGCAACTGGTACAGCTCGTTGACGACGGTCGCGACCGCTTCGTCGAGGCGCAACACCTCGCTCTCGAGCTGGCCGGGCAGCACGACGTAGTGCGGCACCTCGAGAGCCGCGGAGGCCAGCAGATGCACGCGACCGATGACGATGCCGCGCGAGACCGGTATCCCGTGCAGGGTGAAGGCCATGTCAGTGCACGAGTGCGCGTTGCACGGGAGGCTTCACTGCCCTTCGCCGAACTTGTCGTCGATCAGCGCGCAGATCGCGTCGAGCGCAGCCTCTTCCTCTTCGCCGATGGTCTCGATCGTGACGGTCGAACCCTTGCCGGCGGCCAGCATCATCACGCCCATGATGCTCTTGGCGTTGACGCGGCGCCCTGCGCGGCTCATCCACACCTCACACGGAAATCGCGAAGCGGTCTGCGTCAGCTTCGCCGATGCACGCGCATGCAGGCCGAGCTTGTTGCTGATCTTGCAGTCGCGAGTGGCCATCGGTCGGTGCGGGGCTCGGAATCCTGCAGCGCGGAGGGCGCTACTGGTCGCTTCCGCCGTCGTTCTGCTTGGGATCGTGCGGGAAAGGACGCTGATTCTGCGGAGAGGTCGAAGCGATTTTCATGATACCCGACGCCCCTCCGCCCAATGCCTTGTCGGGCAGCGTGGCGATGGTCGCCGTGGTCCGGTAGCACAACACGCGCATCAGCATCGGCAGGTTCACGCCCGCGACGATCTCGATCCGTCCGGTCTGCGACAACTGCGCCGCGATGTTGCCGGGCGTGGCGCCGAACATGTCGACCAGTACCAGCACACCGTCGCCGCCGTCGACGTCGACGACGGCCTGCCGCGCCCGCTCGATTTCCGCCGTCGGATCGGCATCGGCCATCACGTCGAGCGCGATGCAGCGTTCGGGCTCGCAGCCGTACACATGCCGCGCGCAGGCGACCAGCGCGGCGGCGAACGGCGCATGGGCGACGACGAGGAGGCCGACCATGCGCTTCAGCCTCCCGCGACCTGGCGCTCGACCGCGTCGATGAACGCCCCGGCGACGTTGAAGCCGCTGCCCGCGCGGATCTCGACGAAGCACGTGGGGCTGGTCACGTTGATCTCGGTCAGGTAGTCGCCGATCGCATCGACACCGATCAGCAGCAGCCCGCGTCCCGCGAGCTTCGCGCCGACCGTCTCGCCGATCAGCCGATCGCGGTCCGACAGCGGCTGCGCGACGCCGAGGCCACCCGCCGCGAGGTTGCCGCGCACCTCGTTGCCTTGCGGAATGCGCGCGAGCGAGTACGGCACGGGCACGCCGTCGATCACGAGGATGCGCTTGTCGCCGGCCGTGATCTGCGGGATGTACTTCTGGGCCATGATCGTCCGCTCGCCGTTGCCGCCGAGCATCTCGATCATCGAACCGAGGTTCATCCCGTCGGGCTTGACGCGAAAGATGCCCATGCCGCCCATCCCGTCCAGCGGCTTCAGGATGATGTCGCCGTGCTCGCGATGGAAATCGCGCACCCGCGCCGCGTCGCGCGTGACGAGCGTCGGCGCGATCAACTCCGGGAACTCGCTGATCGCGAACTTCTCGTTGTGGTCGCGGATCGCCTGACCGCTGTTGAACACGCGGGCACCCTCGCTCGCGG
>CAXTPX010000386.1:0-4082 GCA_964246005.1 uncultured Burkholderiaceae bacterium
GAGTTCCGAGGCCGCGTATCCGAAGATCCTCGATGCGCTCGACCGCTTCGGCGTGAAGCGGAAGATCTCGGCGTTCGTGATGCCGATGGGCTACTCGTTCAACCTCGACGGCACGATGATGTACTGCACGTTCGCGACGCTGTTCATCGCGCAGGCCTACGGCATCCACCTGTCGCTCGGCACGCAGGTCACGATGATGCTGATCCTGATGCTGACGTCGAAGGGCATGGCCGGCGTTCCGCGCGCGTCGCTGGTGGTGATCGCCGCGACCTTGAATCAGTTCAACATTCCCGAGGCCGGCCTGCTGCTGATCCTCGGCGTCGACACGTTCCTCGACATGGGTCGCTCGGCCACCAACGCGGTGGGCAACTCGATCGCGAGCGCGGTCGTCGCGAAGTGGGAAGGCGAATTGATGCCCGAGCGCGAGGCCGACGCCAACGCGAAGACGCTCGACACGAACGTCGCTCCGATGCCGTTGCCGGTCTGATGAAGGCCGCGTCACGCCGGGCGATGGCCGTCCTCATGACGGCCATCGCTTTGTCGACGGCCGTGCTGAGCGTTCCCGCGCGGGCGCAGTCCGACGAGCCGCCGCCGTTGCTGAACGGGGTCCTGCAGAAGGTCCGTTCGACCGGGTCGGTCACGATCGGCTATCGCGAGTCGTCGATCCCGTTCTCGTACCTGTCGACGCGCGGCGAGCCGATCGGCTATTCGATCGACCTGTGCCGCCAGCTGGTCGACGCGATCGGCGACGCCATCGGTCGGACCGTCGCGATCAAGTGGCAGAAGGTCACGCCCGAGACGCGCATCGTTGCGGTGGCGAGCGGCGCCGTCGATCTCGAATGCGGATCGACGACGAGCAACCTCGAGCGCCAGAAGACGGTCGCGTTCTCGCCGACCTTCTTCGTCTCGGGCACGAAGCTGATGGTCCCTGCGTCGTCGTCGATCCGGACGTACAGCGAGCTGAACGGCAAGCGCGTGGTCGTCACCGCGGGCACGACCAACGAGAAGACGTTGCGCGACATCAAGCAGAAGTTCGGGCTCGACTTCGCGCTGTCGACGGCGCCCGATCACGCCGCGTCGTTCGCGCTGCTGCAGTCGGGCCAGGTCGACGCGTTCGCGACCGACGACGTGCTGTTGTACGGACTGATCGCCACCGCCAACGCACGGGGCCGTTACTTGGTGGTTGGCGACTTTCTCTCGTACGACCCGTACGGCGTGATGTATCGGAAGGGCGATGCGGACTTCACGCGACTCGTCGACGCCACGTTCCAGCGCCTCGCCGAAGACCGCGAGATCGAACGCCGCTACCAGCGCTGGTTCCTGCAGAAGCTGCCGTCGGGGATCAGCCTCGACCTGCCGATGAGCCCGCAGCTCGACACGATCCTGCAGACGATGGCGATCCGGTCGTAGCGATGTACGGTATTCGAGAAGCGTCTCAGGCCTGACGGCCGAGGTTGGCCTTCACGCGCTTCAGCAGATCGATCAGTCGATCGAGATCGGTCGCACTCAAGCCGTCGACCGCCCGTGCGCTCAGGCGACGCGCCTGCTGCAGCAATGCGCGCTGTACCGCCTTGCCATCGGCCGACAACGACAGCCGCACGTTGCGGCGATCGACCTCGTCGGTAACCGCGTCCAGCAAACCCTTCTCGCGCAGTCCCTTGACGAGGCGCGCGACCTGCGCCTTGTCGCGGCCGCTGCTCTGCGCGAGGTCGCTCTGCGTGCACCCGGGGTGCCTTGCGACATGCCCGAGCACCTTGCCGTCCATGTGCGTGATCTCGTGCGGACCGTCGCGCAGGAAGCGGTACTGCAGCGAGCGATAGTCGTGCATCACCGTGTGCACGAGCTCCAGGACGTCGTCGTCCGACGAGTCGGAGTGTTGGTTGACAATATCAACGGGTTTGCGCATGATGGATGACATTATCAATCATTCGCCGGAGCCCGTCATGGAAACCGTTACCACTGTCAGCCGCGTACGACGCGTCCGTCACGACCTCAAGCGCCGGGCCGTCACGGTCGCACGAGTCGAGACGATCGGCCCGCACTGTCGCAGCGTCGTCTTCGCGGACGAATCGCTATCCGACTTCGTCAGCGCGTCGTTCGACGATCACGTCAAGTTCATCCTCGATGCCGGCAGCGAGCGGCCGGTCATGCGCGACTACACGCCGCGTGGCTTCGACCCGGTCGCGCGCGAACTGACGATCGAGTTCGCGTTGCATGGCGACGGTCCTGTGGCCGACTGGGCCGCGCAGGCGGGCCCGGGCCAGCGCGTCACGATCGCCGGTCCGAAGGGATCGATGATCGTGCCGATGGATTACGACTGGCACCTGCTGGCCGGCGACGAGACGGCGTTGCCGGCCATCGCGCGCCGCCTCGCCGAGCTCCCGGCCGGGGCACGCGTGTTCGTCTTCGGGCAGGTCGACGATGCGGCCGATCGCCGCGATTTCGACACCCGCGCGGACGTGACGACCCGATGGTTCGGGCAGTCGACGGCGATGATCGAAGCGGTGCGGGCGATCACGTTGCCCGACGGCGATGGATACGCGTGGTGTGCCGGCGAAGCCGGGGCGATGGCGACGCTGCGGCGGGTGCTCGTCGACGAGAAGCATCACGACCGGCATGCGATTCGCGCCGCCGCGTACTGGAAGCGGGGCGCGAGCGCGCACCACGAGAATCTGGACGGTTAGCAGGTTGCTTTCATGGCCGGGCTGCCCACGCCCCGACGAGGCACGCCGACGTCGCGACGACCGTCAGTCGCAGGCGCAGCGGCAACCACCGCGCGACGCCCTGTTGTGGATAGACGCGACGATCGACGAGATAGCAGGCGACCAGCATCGCTGCTTCGAGGACGAGTCCGAAGGACGGCAGCAGCAGGACGGCGAGCCACACGAAGAGCGACGGGATCACCCCCCAGAAGAAGAGCGAGGGCGCGGGTTTCGGCTGCGGGAACGCGAGTCCCCAGTGAATGGCACCGATGAACGACACGACGACCGCGGCGTAGGCCGACAGGATCTGCGCGGCAAACGGCTGCATCGTTCGATCGACGAGCAAGACGAGCACCGCGCCGCAGACGAACGGCACGACGGCGAGATAGCCGAGGCCGACGGCCACGCGGGGAACGATTGCAGAAACGGGTTCGTTCAAGGCCATGCTCCGGATGTTTGTCGTATTGTGAGCGCCGCTCGACGACGGCCTTGTCGGTGCTCGCGATCCGGTTGCTTCGTCGTCGTCCCATCCTTCGCATTCGTCTCCCGTGTCTTCGACCTCAGCCCGCCCACGGCGCGTCTTCGTGCTCGGCGCCACCGGCACCATCGGCCGCGCGACGGTACGGGCGCTCGTGGATCGCGGCCACGACGTCGTGTGCCTGGTGCGGCCGCGCGCCGGTGTCGGCGGCCGATGGTCGACCGACGACAGCGCGCGACTGCTCGACGGTGCGACGGTCCGCTTCGGTGATGTGCTCGACCGCGCGTCGCTGCTGCGCGATGGCTTCGCGGGCGAGCGCTTCGACGCGCTCGTGTCGTGCCTGGCATCGCGCACCGGGGCGCCGCGGGATGCCTGGGCGATCGACCACGCGGCGCACGTGCAGGCGCCCGAGATCGCTCGCGGCGCCGGCGTGACCCAGGTCGTGCAACTCTCGGCCCTGTGCGTGCAGAAACCGCGCCTCGCGTTCCAGCACGCGAAGCTCGCGTTCGAGCAGGGGCTGATGGCATCGGGCATGACGTGGTCGATCGTGCGACCGACCGCGTTCTTCAAGTCGCTGTCGGGACAGGTCGAACGCGTGAGGCGCGGCAAGCCGTTCCTCGTCTTCGCGGACGGCATGCTGACCGCGTGCAAGCCGATCGGCGACGATGACCTGGCCGCGTACCTTGCCGACTGTCTCGACGATGCGAGCCGCTTCGATCGCGTGCTGCCGATCGGCGGGCCCGGCGCTGCGATCACGCCGCGCGAGCAAGGCGAGCATTTGTTCGCATTGCTCGGTCGTCCGCCGCGCTTCAGGCACGTCCCCGTCGGCCTGCTCGACGCGATCGTCGGCGTGCTCGGCACGGCCGGTCACGTGGTCCCCGCGCTCGCGGCGAAGGCCGAAC
>CAXTPX010000387.1:0-4082 GCA_964246005.1 uncultured Burkholderiaceae bacterium
GGAGAGCCGGCGCGAACGCAAGCAGGACAGGCGCGCCGCCCTTCTGCGCCCTGCTTCGGGCTCACCGGGCTCGACCCGCGCGGCGTCCGATGCGCCCACGGATGCAGCGACCTCGGCATGAAGATCCTCGTGGTCGAGGACGAACTGAAGATGGCCGACTACCTGCGACGCGGCCTGAAGGAGCAGGGTTACACCGTCGATGCCGCGCACGACGGCGTGGAGGGGCAGCACTTCGCGATGGAGTTCGACTACGACGTGATCGTGCTCGACGTGATGCTCCCGCGGCTCGACGGTTTCTCGGTGCTGCGCGCGTTGCGGGCGCAGCGACGCAACCAGCACACGCCGGTCATCATGCTGACCGCACGTGACCGCGTCGAGGATCGGGTGCAGGGCCTGCGGGACGGCGCCGACGACTACCTCGTCAAGCCGTTCTCGTTCCTCGAACTCGTCGCACGGCTGCAGGCGTTGACGCGACGCGGGCGCACGCAGGAGCCTGCGCAGTTGCGGGTCGGTGACCTGCAGATCGACCTGTTGTCGCGGAAGGTGACGCGCGGCGCGACCCGCATCGATCTCACGGTGAAGGAATTCGCGCTGCTGTCGGTCCTGGCACGGCGGCAAGGCAACGTGCTGTCGAAGACCGCGATCGCCGAGCTGGTATGGGACATGAACTTTGACAGCAACACCAACGTCGTCGAGGTCGCGATCAAGCGGTTGCGCGCAAAGATCGACGGACCGTACGAGACGAGCCTGCTGCACACGATGCGGGGAATGGGATACGTCCTCGAGGATCGGCGGCCGTCGATCGCGGTCGTCCCGGTCGTTCCCGAAGTCGTCGCCGAGGTCGTCCTGATCGGCACGGCGATCGAGTCGTGAACACCCGGTCGATCGCGACCCGGCTCGCCGCGCTGTTCGCGGCGGCCGCGCTCGGGGTCTTCACGCTGATCGGCATCGCGCTGCATCGCGTCTTCGAGCGCGCGATCGACCAGCACCAGATGGAACAGCTCGACACGAAGTTCGAGGACATCGAGTACATGATCAAGCGGGTGCGTGGACCCGAGCAATGGACGCGGGTCCACGCGAAGCTCGACGCGTTGACGCCGCCCGACGGCAGTACCCGCTTCTGGATCTGGAGCGACGACCCCACCGTGCAGTACGGCGCATCGCGCGCCGAGATCGCGAGCGTCAGCGGCAACGAGTCGGGACGCGGCGAGGTCACGATCGAGCAACACCCGATGCCGATGAAGGTCCGCAACGAGTACTTTCCCGCCGACGCGACGCACCCTGCCCTGCGCTTCATGGTCGGGATCGACTCGCAACCGTTCATCCACACCGAACGCGCCTTCGAACAGGCGCTGGTCGCGTGGTCCGCGCTGGGTGTGGCGCTGGTCGCCCTGCTCGGCTACTGGGCCGCGCGCATCGGCCTGCGGCCGCTCGAACGGATCTCGCACGACGCCCAGCAGATCGACGCGACCAACCTCGCGCAGCGCCTCGACACCTCGGCATTGCCGCAGGAGTTGTCGCATCTCGGCCGGTCGTTCAACGGCGCGCTCGATCGCCTCGAAGCGGCCTATCAGAAGCTCGAAGCATTCAATGCCGACGTCACGCACGAACTGCGCACGCCGCTCGCGAACCTGATCGGGCAGACGCAGGTCGCGCTGTCGCGCGAGCGGACCACGGGCGAACTCGAGGACACGCTGCAGTCGAACCTCGAGGAGTTCGAACGCCTGCGCGGCATCATCAGCGACATGCTGTTCCTCGCACGCGCGGACCAGGGCGAGAAGGCGATGAGCCTGTCGCCGGCCTCGCTGTCCGAAGAGGTCCGCAAAACCGTCGAGTTCCTCGACCTGATCACCGACGAGGCCGGGGTGACGGTCCGCGTCGAGGGTGACGCGCACGCCCCGATCGAACGCTCGCTGCTCAGGCGCGCGATCACGAACCTGCTCCACAACGCGATCCGGCACACGCGCACCGACGACGAGATCGTCGTGCGGCTGACCGAGACCGCGACCGATGCACGCATCGCGATCTCCAATCCGGGTCCGGAGATTCCACACGAGCACCTCGGTCGCATCTTCGACCGCTTCTACCGCATCGACTCCGCGCGACCGAACAGCGGCGAGAACCACGGACTCGGCTTGTCGATCGTCAAGGCGGTCGCGTCGATGCATGCGGGCACCGTGTTCGCGGCGTGCTCGGACGGCGTGACCACGGTCGGCTTCAGCGTGGCGCGTGCCTTGCCCGGCGAACGCTGAACCGTCCCGCGCTCAATCGGCCAGGCGACGTCCGACGAAGTACACGGCGACGGCGATCGCCGCAGCGACGATCAACGATGCCGGATTCGCCATCGGTGTACCGAGCGCATGCGACTGCGTGACGAAGCGCGCCGATGTCGAACTTCGCTGGGGGCGCGATCCGGTCGTGTCGGTCGAGCGGTACGGCCCGTACGACGCAGTACCCTGGTTCATCGGGGCGTCGAGCTGCACGGTGTGGTTCTGTCTCATCGGCGTTGTTGCCGGTCGATGCGATGCTCGACCGGTCGATCCGGATTCATCGGGGCGGCGGTGTCCTGCCGGCCGCCGACCCGTATTTTGCACGCCACGCCACGACCTGTGTATCGAGCCACTGTCCGAGTTCACCATTGCTCGCACGCCGCGCGTAGTCCGCTGCGGAGAGGCTGCTCTGGTTGACCGGGGTCGGATCGGCGCCCGCGTCGATCAACTGACGGCAGACCTCCGCGTAATTGCCGCGCGCCGCCATCATCAGCGGGGTCGTCCGGTTGGGTGACTCGGCATCGACGTAGGCCGAATGCTCGAGCAGGACGCCGACGATGTCCGCGGCGCCCACGGAGGCGGCGTAATGCAACGCGGTCCAGCCGGGCCGATTGACCTCGGCATCGCGCGCGATGAGGTTGTCCACGACGCCCTTCTTCTTCAGGAAGGCGGCGATCATCATCGCGGTCTCGCCGGCGACGTTCGTCGCGTTCAGGTCCGTCGATTTCTCACCGACGAGATAGTCGGTGACGCGGGCCGCATCGTCGCGAATCGCCGCGATCAGCAGCGTGTCGCCCCTGGGGCCGAGCGCGTTCGGGTCGACGACGCGGTCCTGGACGAGTCGGCGCACGTCGCGCAGGTCGTCGATCGACGCGGCCTTGAACGCTTCGTCGAGCGGCGCGGCCAAGATGGTCGTCGCCGCCAGCGCCGCCGTCAGCGCCAGCATGGTTCCGAGAACCTGCCGCAGTCCGCCTCGTCGTGCATTCATGCCGGCCTCGCCGAATCGAAGAGTCGAAAGAAGTTGTCCGTGGTCGCCTGCCCGATCTCCTCGACCGTCGTGCCGCGCAGTTCCGCGACGCGCGCCGCGACGTGCGAGACGTAGGCCGGCTCGTTGGTCTTGCCGCGAAACGGCACCGGCGCGAGGTACGGCGAATCCGTCTCGATCAGGAGCCGGTCGAGCGGGACGCGCCGGGCGACATCGTGCAGCACCTTGGCGTTCTTGAACGTGACGATGCCCGACATCGAGATGTAGAAGCCGAGGTCGATCGCCGCGGCCGCGACCTCCCAGGTCTCGGTGAAACAGTGCATCACGCCGCGCGCCTCGTCCGCTCGTTCCTCGCGCATCAGCCGCAACGTGTCGTCGGCCGATGCGCGGGTGTGGATCACGAGCGGCTTGCCGGCCTCCCGTGCCGCCCGAATGTGGACGCGGAACCGCTCCCGCTGCCACTCGAGGTCGCCGGTCAGGCGGTAGTAGTCGAGTCCGGTCTCGCCGATCGCGACGACCTTCGGATGGTCCGCGAGCTCGACCAGCCGGGCGACCGACGGCTCTTCGGTGTCCTCGTAGTCGGGGTGAGTGCCGGCCGACGCGAACAGGCAAGGCGCGCTCTCGGCCGTCGCGAGCACACGGGCGAATCCGGCCATGTCGACCGAGATGCACAACGCGTGCGAGACCCGGTGATCGGCCATGCGACCGAGGACTTCGGGCATGCGATCGGCGAAGTCCGGGAAGTCCAGGTGGCAATGCGAATCGACGAACATGGGGCGCTTGTGGACCGTAACGGATGAAGCAGCAGTGTCTGGTGAGTGGATCGC
>CAXTPX010000388.1:0-4078 GCA_964246005.1 uncultured Burkholderiaceae bacterium
TACTACTGGCATCGCTTCTTCTCGCACCAGCCCGACCTCAACTTCGACAATCCGCAGGTGATGAAGGCGGTCATCAACGTGATGCGCTGGTGGCTCGATCTCGGCATCGACGGCCTGCGGCTCGACGCGGTGCCGTACCTGATCGAGCGCGAAGGCACGAGCAACGAGAACCTGCCCGAGACGCACGACATCCTCAAGCTGATCCGAAAGGAGGTCGACCGCGACTATCCCGGACGGCTGCTTCTGGCCGAAGCCAACATGTGGCCCGAGGACACGCAGCAGTACTTCGGCGACGGCGACGAATGCCACATGGCGTTCCATTTCCCGCTGATGCCCCGGATGTACATGGCGATCGCACAGGAAGACCGCTTCCCGATCACCGACATCCTGCGGCAGACGCCGGACATTCCGCCGAACTGCCAGTGGGCGATCTTCCTCCGCAACCACGACGAGCTGACGCTCGAGATGGTCACCGATCGCGAGCGCGACTACCTGTGGAACTTCTACGCGGCCGACCGGCGCGCGCGCATCAACCTCGGCATCCGGCGACGCCTCGCGCCGCTGCTCGAACGCGACCGTCGCCGCATCGAGCTGATGAATTCGCTGCTGCTGTCGATGCCCGGCACGCCGGTGATCTACTACGGCGACGAGATCGGGATGGGCGACAACGTCCACCTCGGCGACCGCGACGGCGTACGGACCCCGATGCAGTGGTCGCCCGATCGCAACGGCGGCTTCTCGCGCGCGAACCCGGCGTCGCTGGTGCTGCCGGCGATCATGGACGCGCTGTACGGCTTCGACGCGGTCAACGTCGAGAGCCAGGAAGCAGATCCGCACTCGCTGTTGAACTGGATGCGCCGCATGCTCGCGATCCGTTCGCAACACCAGTCGTTCGGCCGCGGCCGCCTGCGCATCCTGTATCCGGTCAATCGCAAGGTGCTCGCGTATCTGCGCGTCCATGAGGACGAAGGGGGCCAGGTCGAGACGATCCTGTGCGTCGCCAACGTGTCGCGCTCGGCGCAAGCCGTCGAGCTCGAACTGTCCGAGTTCAACGGGCGCGTGCCGGTCGAGATGATCGGTGGGTCGATGTTCCCGCCGATCGGCCCGCTGCCCTACATCCTCACGCTGCAGCCGTACGGCTTCTTCTGGTTCTCGCTGGCAGCCGAAGCCCAGTTGCCGGTGTGGCACGTGAAGCCGCCGGAGGCGCTGCCCGACTACACGACGCTGGTCGTGCGGAACGACATCGAGGAGCTGCTGACCGGGCCATCGAAGAAGCAGCTCGAGAACGACATCCTGCCGGGCTACCTGCAGAAGCGGCGCTGGTTTCCGCAGAAGGACGGAAAGCTCCCGGGCGTCCGCATCGCGCTCGCGACCGAGCTGCCGCGCGATGGCCGGCCCGTGGTCCTGGTCGAGATCGAGACGCGCGGATCGAAAGGCGATGCGAAGACCGGCGCGCCGGTCGACCGCTACCAGGTGCCGTTCGGTTTCTTCGGCGAGGACGAGTCGGTGTCCGCGCTGCCGCAGCAGCTCGCGATGGCACGCGTGCGGCGCGGCCGCCAGGTCGGCTACCTGACCGACGCGTTCGCGCTCGCCGACTTCGCGCATCACATCGTGAAGCTGTTGTCGGAAGACGCCCGGGTCCCGAGCGCCGAAGGCGAGCTCGTGTTCCGGTCCACGCCACTGCTGCACGAGCTGATGCCCGAGCTGACGTCGACCACCGGCAGCGGCGTTCGCTGGCTGTCGGCCGAGCAGAGCAACAGTTCGCTCGTGATCGCCGACGCGGCGGTGATGAAGGTGGTGCGACGCGTCGCGGGCGGCATCAACCCGGAGGTCGAGATCACGCGCCTCCTCACCGAGCGCGGCTTCAGGAACACGTCGCCGTTGCTCGGCGAATTGAGCCGCGTCACGAGCGACGGGACACCGCACCTGTTGATCGTCGTGCAGCGCTTCGTCCACAACCAGGGCGACGCGTGGCAGTGGACGCTCAACGTGCTCGCGCGCATCTTCCGGCAGAGCGCGCTGCGGACGGCGCCCGCTGCGACCAATGCCACGCCGCCTGCCCTTTCCGATCAATCGCGCGATGCGGCCGATGCGCTCGAGAGCTCCGGCCTCGCCGAACTCGAGATGGCGGCGTCCGTCCTCGGCAAGCGGCTCGGCGAGCTGCACGTGGTGCTGGCCCAGGCATCCGAGGACGAGGCCTTCGTGCCGATCGTGGTCGATGCGGCCACGACGACGCGCTGGGGCGAAGCCGCGGTGCGGCAGATCGATGCGGCCCTCGAGATCATCGAGTCCAAGATGGCCGGCGGCGACGCAGCGAGCTGGACCGATGCGGAGCGCGGATGCGCCGCCGACCTCGTCAAGCGGCGCGCCGCGATCACGAAGGGGGCGATGAAGATGGCCTCGCGCGGCACCGGCTCGCTCGCGACGCGCATCCACGGCGACTTCCATCTGGGCCAGGTACTGGTGACGCAGGGCGACGCGGTGATCATCGACTTCGAAGGCGAGCCGGCCAAGCCACTCGCCGAGCGCCGCGCGAAGATGAGTCCGCTGCGCGACGTCGCGGGGCTGCTGCGGTCGATCGACTACGCCGCGGCGATGAGCCTGAAGTCGGGTCCGTCGGACGTCGGCGAAGCCGGCGAGGCGAAGAAGCGCGACCTGGTCGCACGCTACCTGCCCGCGGCCAAGCAGGCGTTCCTCGCCGCGTACCGACGCGAGGCCCGTCGCATCGGACATCAGTGGAAGGACGCCGACGGCGAGTCGTCGTTGCTCGACCTGTTCACGCTCGAGAAGGCCGCGTACGAGCTCTGCTACGAGGCGGCCAACCGGCCGACCTGGATCGGCGTGCCGCTCGCCGGCCTCGCCGAGCTCGCGAACAACCTGACCAGTGGCGCGCCGGGACGACGCGCCGGCAACGACAAGGACGTGTGATGGCGACGAAGCGCAACGAGGATTCCGGCACGGTCCAGACAGCGGCGGACGCCGTACCCGCTCTCGCGAAGCCGATGATCTCCACCGCGACGATCGAGGCGTTGATCGTCGCGCGTCACGGCGATCCGTTCGGCGTGCTCGGGCCCCACCGGGCGGGCGACGTGCCGCTCGTGCGGGCGATGTTGCCGTCGGCACTCGCCGTCGAGGTGATCGCGACCGACGACGGCCGTTCGCTCGGCACGCTGACGCGCATCCACGACGCCGGTCTGTTCGAAGGCAACGTCGGCCGCTTCACTGCGAGCGACGGCAGGCCCGGCTATCGACTGCGGATCACGTGGCCTGCCGCCGATGGCGGCACCGTGGTCCAGGAGACCGACGACCCGTACGCGTTCGGCCCATTGCTCGGCGAGCTGGATCTGCACCTGATCAAGGAAGGGCGCCACCATCTGCTCGGTAACGCGCTCGGCGGCCATGCGACGACGGTGCAGGGTGTCGCCGGCACGCGCTTCGCGGTATGGGCGCCGAACGCGCAGCGCGTCTCGGTGGTCGGCGACTTCAACGGTTGGGACGGTCGTCGGCACGCGATGCGTCGACGCATCGAAGCCGGCGTGTGGGAGCTGTTCATTCCCGCGCTCGAGGCGGGCCAGCGTTATCAATACGAGATCGTCGGCGCGCACGGCGCGCTGTTGCCGCTGAAGGCCGACCCCGTCGCGCTCGCGACCGAGCTGCCGCCGGGGACCGCGTCGATCGTCGCGGACCCCACTCCGTTCGAGTGGAGCGACGCATCGTGGATGGAAGGCCGCGCGGCGCGCCATGCACCGGACGCGCCGATGACGATCTACGAGGTGCACGCCGGCTCTTGGCTGCGCGACATGGAAGAAGGCGGCCGCAGCCTCGATTGGCAGGAACTGGGGGAGCGCCTGATCCCGTACGCGAAGTCGATGGGCTTCACGCACCTCGAGTTCCTGCCGGTGATGGAGCATCCGTTCGGCGGCTCGTGGGGCTACCAGCCGCTCGGCCTGTTCGCGCCGACCGCCCGCTTCGGCACGCCGGAAGACTTCGCACGCTTCATCGACCGTTGCCATCAGGCGAGCATCGGCGTCATCCTCGACTGGGTCCCCGCGCACTTCCCGACCGACGCGCACGGCCT
>CAXTPX010000389.1:0-4072 GCA_964246005.1 uncultured Burkholderiaceae bacterium
CCTGCCTGGTGCCGGCAAAGCCCTCATGCGCGCCCACGAACAACAGCGCCAGGGCCACCGCATAGCCCTGCACATTCAGGGCCCAACGCAATAGGCCGCGGCGACAGGCCGGCTCCTTGCCGAGCAGCAGGTCCGCCATTGCCGACCCGAAGCCGGTCGGCAAGCCGCTCGGGGCTGTGGCTGTCGCGGACATGGCTACGGGCTCCCGGGGGTCAGGACGTCAGGTCGTGCTTGCGCATTGCGAGCACACCCGAGTGCCGCTCGGTCCCGTCCGCCGGGCCTCGAGGAGGATATCGGCCTCCGGATGCGCGAGTTGAGCGGCAGTCGCGACCCGCGATGCGTCGCACCGACCGAATCCCACGCTGCGAAGCGTCGGCCGCCGATGCGGCATCCCGCGGCGGGCCGCGCTACGACCGGACCAGGCGGAGCCCAGGTGCCACATCGCACTGAAAGGGTCCATGCCCCGTCGAGCCAGTCAGGGTCTCATGCGCTCATCGTCTGGTCGGTCGAAGCCGGCACGTGCGTGGAAGCGGGGTGGCCGATCTGGATGGCGCCCGGGTTTGCGTGCCTCTGGCGGAGGCGAACGGGCTTGCGGCGGCTCGCAGGCTGACCACGACAGGTCAAGGGGAGTGCGAGGAGCAGGTCCTGCCTTCGAGCCCCGGCGGCACCGGGCGGTGATCGTTCCGAAGGCCATCCTTCTTGGCGCCGCACGGCGCGACGCTGTTCGTCGCAGGGCGGCGGTTGCTCGCGGGGCCGGCCTGCGTCGGTTCGTAAAAGACGTCGGGCGAGCTGGATGCCTTCGGCGGAAAAGCCGTCCGGAGCGCCTCTCGCGAGACGCCGATCGAAACGGCTTCTTCGTTCCACGTGACCGCCTCGATGCAGGACGGCTCGATCAACACCCGGTGGCCGATCCAGGGGTCGCGCGGGCACACGACGAGCTGGTGGATCGCCCAGGTCCGCTCGTCGACCAGCAGACCGTCGATGTGACCCACTTCGCCGTCGTTCGCGTCGACGCAGTAGCGCAGGAGCGCTCGACCGCTGCGCAAGTGGCGCAGGGCGCCTCGAAGGGTCGACGGAGGTGCCGGTCTGCCGGAATGCGGATCGCGGTCGCCGACATCGGCTCCGCGGGACGCGCCGACGGGAAGCAGGCCGCCATCCGGATGCCGGGCGTTCCCCCAGAGGCTCGTGCCTCCCCAGTAGATCGGGTAGCCATAGTGATTGCCGAGCTGCAACTCCTTCTGCAACGAGACCGACCGCTCCATGTCGATGTTCGGGCTTCGTGCGACCTGTTCCTTCGTGACGGAGGCGATCAACGCCTTTCCGACCGGGTCGAGCATGCCGATGGCCCGCGGCGAAATCAGCACGAGCCGGCCGCCGGGTCCGTCCCCGGTATCGACCACGAGGTAGCGGATCACCCAGGAAGCGTCGTCGAACAGGAAGTCGACGACCTGCCCGAGTCGACCGTTCGTACCGATGACCGTGTGACCCTCGAGCGTTTGGATCCTGCACAGCATGGCTGCTCCGAGGAATGTCGTGTCGCGCTGGTGTCCTGTCACTCTGCAACCCGACGCGGCGGCCGTCTGTCTGCTATCGCACATGGCACCGACGACGAGCGGTCACCGGCGTACCGCGAAGGACACCCGTGGCGACGTAGAGGCGTCGATTCGTATCCGGACGCGATCGCCCGCTCATCTTTGCGCCACGTCGGCCGAAAGGACCATTGAAGCGCAGCAGTCGCACTGGGCCCTCGCTTCAACAGGTCCGATCCATGACAATCGCCGAGACATCCGCCGAGAAGGTCGAAGCCAAGGTGCTTCTGATCGATGCGCATGCGCGTCCGGCTCTGCTCGCCGCGTCGTTCGTCGTTGCCGTCTGTCTGTCGATTCTCGGTATCGAGGGCTGGCAGTTCCTGGCGGCGCGAGACGCCGAGATCGCCGAACGCGAGGCGGCAGCGACGAACCTCGCCAAGTCGCTCGCCGAACATGCTTCCAGCGTGATGCTGCAGGCGGACCTGCGCCTCTCCGGTGTCGTCGAGCGCCTGGAGGCCGATGGACTCGGGGCAGCCAACGTGGATCGCATCCACCGCCTGTTTCGTCAGGACCTGGCCCGCTTGCCGCAGCTGCAGCGGCTCTTCGTGGTCGACGCGGACGGCCTCTACGTCACGACCGATCTGGCTCAAGCGGTCGACCGCGGCGTCGCGCACGCGGACCGCGAGTATTTCGTCTATCACCGGACCCACGACGATGCGGCGCCGCATCTGGGTCCGCCGATCAGGAGTCGAGTGACGAACCAGTGGGTCGTCACGATCAGCCGGCGCTTCAACACGCCCGACGGTCGCTTCGCGGGCGTCGTCGCCGCGTCGATCGATCTGACCTATTTCAACAAGTACTACGAGCAGTTCGACATCGGCCAGGACGGCTCCATCCTGCTCGCGATGAGCGACGGAACGATCGTCGATCGTCGACCGTTCAAGGACGACGTGATCGGCACGAGCCTCGGCGACGGGCCCCTGTTTCGCGACCACATCGCCTTCAACGAAGTGGGGACCGCCTGGATCCGTTCCCGCATCGACGGCATCGAGCGGCTGACGGCGTACCGGAAGCTGAAGCTCTTCCCCGCTTACGCGATCGTCTCCTTCTCGAAAGCGGCGATGCTCCGCGATTGGGCCGAGGATTCCATCGTGCATGCCATCGCCGCCCTGCTGCTCGTCCTGATTCTCGCGCTGGTCGGCGGCAAGCTCGTTTCGCAGGTCGCGCGGCGACATGCCGATCAGCAGTTGCTGCTGCAGTCGCGCAAGGCGTTGCAGTCGCTCAACGCGCAGCTCGACAATCTCGCCAGGATAGACGGCATGACCGGCCTCGCGAATCGTCGCGATTTCGATCGCGTATTCCACGACGAAGTCAGGCGCTTGCGTCGAAACGGGGGATCGCTGGCGCTGATCATGCTCGACGTCGATCGATTCAAGGCCTACAACGATCATTTCGGTCACCCGCAGGGCGACGTCTGCATTCGCATGGTGGCCAGTCAGCTGAAGGAGCATGCCAGCCGACCGGGTGACCTGGCGGCGCGCTACGGCGGCGAGGAGTTCGTGGTCCTGCTGCCGTCGACCAATGCACGCGGTGCGTTCGCCGTGGCCGAGAACATCCGTCAACGCATCCAGCGATGCGCGATGCCGCATCCGTACGGCGTCGGCCACATCGTCACGGTCAGCATGGGCATCGGTCTTCTTGCGGCTGGAGAATCCGACCTGTCCGCCGAGACGCTGCTTGCCCGCGCCGACAAGGCGCTCTACGCGGCGAAGGCCAGTGGACGCGACGCGATCCGGCTCAAAGCAGCTGCGCCCGATGGAGACGGCCGTTTCGAATCCGCACTTGCGACCGAAACCGCGGCCGGGGCGTGATGCGCTCGTCCGCCGGGACGGCGTGCTGCGCGACCGATGCGTTCAGCCGGCGACGACCCGATTCCGCCCGCCTCGCTTCGCGTCGTACAGGCGGGCGTCCGCGATCGCGAGCAGCTCGCTCGTCTCCAGCGGGGACTGGGCTTCCGTTGCGTGGACGAAGCCGATGCTGACCGTGACGCGCAGTTCGGGATGCACCGCCGACCACGGCTCGTCTTCCACCGCGCTGCACAGGCGTTCGCAGGCGGCATGCGTCGTGGGCCGGTCGACGTCGGCGAGGATCACCGCGAACTCCTCGCCACCGTAGCGGGCCGCCACATCCCGCTTGCGGCAACAGCGTTTCAGCAGGACCCCCAGGCGTCGCAGCACCTCGTCGCCGACGAGGTGGGAGAAGCGATCGTTGATGCTCTTGAAGTGGTCCACGTCGATCATGGCCAGCGCCCAGCATGGCCGGGTGCGATGGCCGCGCAGCGCTTCCTCCAGCGCCTGATCGAAGGCACGGCGGTTCGCGAGTCCGGTCAGCGCGTCCTCGAGCGAGGTGCGATGCAGGACCGCCTTCTCCTCGATCAGGCTGTCGTTCGCGGATGCCAGCCGGTCGGCACGTTGCCGCTGCGCCTCGGCCAGCGCGATCGTCTTCTCGGTCTCGTACATCACGGCCATCGCGCGCGCATGCGC
>CAXTPX010000390.1:0-4069 GCA_964246005.1 uncultured Burkholderiaceae bacterium
ATGACGCGGAACGCCGCCCACGTCATCGCGCCGAGCACGACGTTGGAGATCACCAGCATCGCCATGAAGCGCTGGATCGACAGGTTGATCTGATCGAACATCTGGACCGTGATCTTCTTCTGCGTGAGCGACCGACCCATCACCTTGACGAACTTGCGCTTGAACTTGTCGCCGGCGAGCAGCACGAAATAAGCGAGAAAGATGATCATCACCATCTGACCGGCAATGGCGAGCGCACTGCGGCCGCCGTTGAGGAAGATGTCCTTGACCTGGACGCCCGACTGCTGGACCACCACGACGGTGGGGCCGGCCGCGCTGGTCTTGCCGGTCGCCTGGTCGCTCGCCTTCTGCAGCGCTTCGGCGGCGCGCTTGACGTTGTCGAGTCCGCCCTGCCCCGAGTCGAACACGTCCACGGCGCGTGACACTTTCTTCACGACCTCCGGCACCTGGTCGATGATGGCCTGCGCCTGCGAACGCAACGCATAGACGCTCATGACGCAGACCGTCAACAGCAATACCAGGATCAGGAAGGCACCGAGCCAGCGAGGCACGTAGCGCCGTTGAAGGAACGAGACGGCGGGGTCGAGCGCATACGCGAGCAGCACCGCGACGACGATCGGAATGATGAAGCTCGCAGCCGTCTGCAACGCATACAGCGACGCGAGCACGGCCAGCGTGACGATGGCTGCACCGCGCGCATCGACCTGTCGCATCGGGTCTTCGGCACTGCTCGCGAGCAGCACGGGATGGTCATCGAGCGCCGCAGCCGCGCGTGCTTCGGTGCGTGCACTCGGTCCGGCCGACTTCAGGGTCATGTCCCGATCCTCTGCAGATTGGCGCGCAGCGCCGCATCGATGGTGGCAACGGCTTCGCGCAGGTGCGCGCGGCTCTCCGGCGTCTGCGGTCGCTTCGCGAGCGATCGTTCGATGGACGCCCGCAACGCGATGGCGTTCTCGCGTTGCAGGCTGCGTTCATCGGCCAGCGTCGCGCCGCCGGGTTGAAGCAATACGGACACGACCCGCCGCAGATGCTGCCGCTGCAGGTTCCTGCGCATCTGCGTGATCTCGCGACCGCTCGCGAGCTCGCTCCAGATCGACTGCTGCAGGCTGCCGTACAACTGCGCGAGGGTGAGCAGGTCGCGGGGATGGCTGCTCAGGTTGGTCGCGTCGCCGATGCGTCGCGCGACCGGGTCGGACATCAGTTGGTCGAGCACTGCGGACTGGATCGACAGCACGCGCCCGGGCAGGTAGAACGCGGTCTTGTTGGTGCCGTTGGGATCGCCGCGGTCGAGATAGTCGATGCCGAGACGGCTGATGAATTCCGGCTTGAAGCGAAAGCTGTCGACCGAGAACAGTTGCGTCGCGAGCAGTTCGAGCGCCTGCTTCTGCCGGGCCGCGTCGACCGGCACGTACAGGGGTGCGCTCTCATTGAACGCGACCGATTCGCTGGTGCCCGCGAGCGGCGCATGGTTGCGCCGCGTCCGCACGCCACCGACGAACTTCGCGATCAACGGCGCTGCACGCGCGATCTCGTTGAAGCCGCGTTCGAGGTTGCGACGGACGACGAGATAGCTTTCGTCGAACGACATCGTGCGGTCCTGCAGCCGATCCCACAACTCGTGCGACAGCGCGAAGCGCTTGCGATAGTAGGCGAGCGGATCGTCGCCGAGATCGAAGCGATTGACCTCGGGATCCATGCCGTCGGGTCCGGCATCGGCGTCCTCGTCGGTCGCGAACGCGAGGGCGGGATCGGTGCTGCGGGCGGCGATGCGCGACAGCGCCGGGCGCTCGGCCTCCGGCGTCGGTGCATCGATCGAGGCGTACGCATACTCGATGGCCCAGTAGTCGTACGGTCCGAGCCCGCTCATCACGTATTCGCCCTGATGCTCGTCGCGCGTCGCGATGTTGAACGGCGTGTAGTCCATCACCGAGCCGGTCAGCCCGTTCGTGCGCGTGAACGACGCGTCCTGCAGTTGCGCCGACGTGCGAATCGTCGACGCGTGGAAGTTGTGACGCAAGCCGAGCGTATGCCCGACCTCGTGCGTGACGACGGCCCGCAGGTAGTCGCGCGCGAAGCGGTCCGCACGGGCGCTGTCCGCGGGCACCTCGCCGCGCGCATCGAGGAGACCGAGCGCGAACGCCGCCTCGCCGACCGCCTCGGCCGCGAAGTCGCACTGCATCGCTCCAGACCCCGGCCACGCGACCGCGCCGTCGAGTGACTTCGGCGCCGGCGAAGGTGACGGCGGGAGCGCCTCGCGGATCAGCGTCCTCGCGTTGCGCGTGAAGGTGTCGGGGATCGCGATGTCGGCATCGAGGATCTCGCCGGTCCGTGGATCGGTGTGCGTCGGTCCGATCGCGAAGCCGGCATCGGCGCCGAGATACCAGCGGACCGACGCGTGCCGTCCATCGAGCGTGTCGAAGTCCGCATCGTCCGGCTGGATCTTCGCGACGATGGCGTTCGAATACCCGATCCGCTCGAACGCCTTGTTCCACGCGAGGATGCCCTCGACGATGGTCTCGCGATAGGCGACCGGCACGTTGCGGTCGACCCAGAACACGATCGGCTGCTGAGGGTCCGACAGCGCGGCCGTGGGGTCCTTCTTCTCGAGCCGCCAGCGATCGACGTAGAAGCGTCGGGCGCTCGGCGATCCGTCGCCGGTGTAGTCGGCGATGTCGGTCGTGAAGTGGCCGACCCGGTCGTCTGCATAACGCGGGCGCATCGGCTGCGGCAACGCGACGAAGTTGTAGACGAAGCCGACGAACACGCTGCGCGCATCGGGCGGCGTCGTCGGCGCCATCGGGGCGACCGGCATGTTCGGCAGCGTGAAGCCGGGCAAGCGCGACGTCGAGAAGTGGTCGCGCACCGCGAGGCTCGTGCCGTGCTCGTCGGCCCGGACCTTGACGAAGCTCGAATTCGCGCGATCGAGCGTGTAGTTGATGCGGAATGCCGACTCGAGCAACGTGGAGTAGCCGGGGATGTCGGTCATCAACAGCGCGCTCGCATCGATCAGCACCGACTTGCGATCGGCGTGCGTCTGCGACAGCACGGGGGCGCTGCCGACGAGGCTGTCCGAGAAGCTCTGCTGCACCGCGCGTTCGGTCGGCGTTCCGGCCGCCGCGACGAAGCGCGTGTTCTTCGCGATCAGTTGCATCGCGTTGCCGACGCGATGGAAGACGACGATGTGGCGCCGCCCCATCTGGCTCGCGTACGCCGAGCGCTCGCCGATCGAGTCGCTGATGTTGTACGAGAAGAAGAACGGCTGATCGAGCCGCTCGCTCGGGACTTCGATCCAGACCTTGTCGTCCTTCTGCCAGACAGGGAAGAGCCCCGGTCGCTCGGTCGCGCCGGCGATCACTTCGCGAAACGGCTTGAGGCTCGAACTGTCGGGTCGGCTGCCGGCGGCGGGAAGAGCCGCTGCGCCAGTTGGCGATGTGGCGGATCCAGCGCCCGGCGGGGTGCCGACCGGCGCCCCCGACGAGACGGTCGCAGGCGTGCGTGTCGAGGATACGGACGACGGCGCGACCGTCGTGACCGCGGGCGCGGCACAGCCGACCAGGGCGATGGCGACGATCGTCGCGGTGACACCGAGGCCACGACCGGACGATTGCTCGACCCGCACTCCAACGCCGTTCACCACCCGATTGTTCATGCCTGGATCGTCCCGAATCCGATCGAATCTTCGGGAAAGGCCGCTTCGGCGCTTCTCCTTTAAAATCCGAGAGTTTTGCCAGTCTGCCAGAGAACGAGCCGTCGATGCCCCAGAACGCCCTGCCTTCCTCCCCTTCGGTGACAACCCTCGCGAATGACGCCGTGCCGGGGGGCGAGCATGCGCCATCGCTCGGCAAGAGCTTCGAGCCGCACGCCATCGAGGCGCACTGGTATCCGCTGTGGGAAGAGCGCGGCTATTTCGGCCACCGGCCCGACGAACACGATCCGGCCGACGCGTATTGCATCCAGTTGCCGCCGCCCAACGTGACCGGGACGCTGCACATGGGACATGCGTTCCAGCAGACGTTGATGGACATCCTGGTGCGCTATCACCGGATGCGCGGCTTCAACACCAACTGGA
>CAXTPX010000391.1:0-4059 GCA_964246005.1 uncultured Burkholderiaceae bacterium
CTTCCAGCCGAACCGGTCGGCGAGCTTGCGGCCGACGACGACGCCCTGGCGGTCCGCGAGGAACTCCTTCAACTCGGCCGGCGCGATCACGTACTCGGGGTACATGTCGAGATAGCTCGCGGCCTCGACGGCGAACTGCGGGAAGAAGTTGCGCTCGCTGATGTAGACGCCGCCGAACCAGTTGCCCCACGACACGCCGTTGACCCCGTCGACCTGCCGCATCCGCTGCGCGTAGTTGAGCGGCAGCGGGAACACCAGCGAGATCGAGTTGCGCGTGACGAGCCGGATCGACGACGTCCCGTCGACGCCGGCGTACCAGGCATCGACGACGGTGCGCAGCAGCCCGAACGCGCAGATCGCGACGACGAGGCCGACCATCGTCAACGCGATCCGCAGTTTCTGCCGCAGCGCATTGCGGACCATCAGCTTCAGCACGAACGACACGCGGTCTCCAGCTCAGGGCAGTGGCTTCGGTTCGATGAAGTCCCAGCGGTTGCCGTACAGATCCTCGAAGACGACGACCTTGCCGTACGGCTCGTCGCGCGGCGTCTCGAGGAAGCGCACGCCGGCGTCCTGCATCGCCGCGTGGTCGCGATCGAAGTCGTCGGTATGCAGGAACAGGAACACGCGACCGCCGGCCTGACGGCCGATCGCCGCGACCTGCTCGTCGCCGCGCGCCTCGGCCAGCAGCAGCGCGGTTTTCGTCGAGCCGCGCGGGGCGATCCGCACCCAGCGCTTGCCACCGCCCATTGCCGTGTCCTCCAGCACTTCGAAGCCGAGCTTCCGCGTATACCAGGCGATCGCCTCGTCGTAGTCGCGCACGACGAGCGTCAGGGACGCGATCGACTGCTTCATCAGGATTCCTGATGAATCGGCACGGACCTCGACACGGTGCGTGACGCGGCCTCGAGCTCGGACTTCAGTTCGGCACGGTAATCAGCGTCGCTGACCAGCACGCCTTTCTCGAGATGCACCATGCGACGCGCGCGACCGGCCGCGCGCGGGTCGTGCGTCACCATCACGATGGTCTTGCCGAGCTCGCTGTTCAACTGGTCCATCAGGTTGAGGATCTCCTCGCCCGTATGGCGATCGAGGTCGCCGGTCGGTTCGTCGGCGACGATCAGCGTCGGGTCGGCGATCAGCGCGCGCGCGATCGCGACCCGTTGCTGCTGTCCGCCGGACAGCTCGTTCGGGTAGTGGTCGGCCCGGTCCGACAGCCCGACCATCGCGAGCGCGGCCTCGACGTGCTCGTGGCGATCGCGCCGCGACAGGCCGGTCAAGAGCAGCGGCAGCTCGATGTTCTCGAACGCGTTCAGCACCGGCATCAGGTTGTAGAACTGGAAGATGAAGCCGACGTGCGCGGCGCGCCATGCCGCGAGGTCCGCATCGCCGAGATGGGCGATGTCGACGCCGTCGACGCGGATGCTGCCGCCGGTCGGCTTGTCGATGCCCGCGATCAGGTTCAACAGCGTGCTCTTGCCGGAACCCGACGGCCCCATCAGCGACACGAAGTCGCCACGCGGAATGTCGAGGTCGAGCCCGAGCAGCACCGGCACCGCCTGCTCACCGCGGATGTAGATCTTCTCGAGCTCGCGGATCTCGACGAGCGGCGGGGTCGTGCCATCGACCTCCATCACTTTGCCTGCTGCACGACCGGCGTGCCGTCGGCGAGCTTGTCGCCGGGCTTGACGATCAGCTTGTCGCCCGACTTGAGATTCGCCGACGTCACCTCGACCGCGTCCGGGTAGGTCGCGCCGAGCCTGACCGGTACCGCTTCGGCGATCGTGCGCTCGCCGTCGGCCTTCATGCGGAAAACGACCGACTTGCCGTCGCGCTGGACGACCGCGTCGGCGGCGACCGCGAGGGCGGGCTTGTTGGCCGACGCGTCGACGCGGGCGGAGAGGAAGCCGACCTTCGCGCTCATGTCCGGCAGGATGCGATCGTCGAGCTTGTCGAAGCGCACCTTGGTCGTGACGGTGGCCTTCGAGCGATCGACCGTCGGCACGATGCGGCTGACCGAGCCCGAGAAGCGCGTGTCGGGCAACGCGTCGAGCAGGATCTCGCACGGCTGCCCAACCGTGATTTTCGACAGGCTGCCTTCGGACACGTCGGCCTCGACCTCGAGCGTCGACAGGTCGGCCATGTTGACCACCGCGCCCTTCGAGTCCACGGCCGACGAGAACGGCGTGACGATGTCGCCGACGTTCGCGCTCTTCGTCACGACGACGCCGTCGAACGGTGCGCGGTTCTCGGTGAAGTCGACCGCGACCCGGGCGTTGTTCGCATTCGCGATCGCGGCCTGCAGGCCGGCGCGCGCGTTGTTGATCGTCGCGGTGGCGCGGTCGTCGCGGGCCACCGCCGCATCGAGCGCCGATGCCGACACGAAGCTCTGCGAGACGAGATCGCGGCTGCGCTTCAACTCGATTGCCGAGTTGCGCTGGTCCGCTTCGGCCGACGCGATCGATGCGCGGGCGACCGCCACGTTGGCCTGCGCGGCGGCGAGCTGCGCGACCACGTCGCGGGAGTCGATGCGCGCGAGCAGATCGCCCTTCTTCACGCGGCTGCCTTCCTGCACGTTCAGCTCCTCGAGACGGCCGGTGGCCTTCGTCGCGACCGCCGCCTTGCGTTGCGCGACCACGTAGCCCGACGCCGTGAGCACGGTGACCTGCTGCGCCGGATAGCGGATGACGACCGATGCGGTCTGCACCTGCACCGGATGCGGCATCAGCACCACGACCGCGATGCCGATCGCGATCAGGACCGGCACGACCATCCACCAGCGGATGCGACGTCGCCGCTTCGGCGCGAGACTGCCACGGTCGATCTTCAGCTTGCCGATGTCGGGTGCTGCCATGGAAATTCGGAAGGGACGCGCTGGGGTTGAAAGCCTTCGTCGTTGCGGCGAACGCGGGAACGACGAGTGGAGCGACGCTAAGCGGTATGAACGTTCGATGCCGATCGTTCGTCCACGCGCTGCATCGCCGAAGCGCCCGCGATGATACCGCCCCCGAGACACACGTCGCCGTCGTACAGCACGGCCGATTGTCCGGGCGTGACCGCGCGCTGCGGCTGGTCGAACGCGAGCGTGAAGCGATCGCCGTCGACGGTCAGCCGACAGGATTCGTCGGCTTGCCGATAGCGCGTCTTCGCGCTGACCCGCGCTGCAGCCGGCGCGTGTCCCGCGATCCAGCTGGCCTCGTCGACCGCGACCTCCGTCGCGAGCAGCCACGGGTGGTCGTGTCCCCGGACGACCCAGAGCGTGTTGTCGCGCATGTCCTTCCGGGCGACGAACCACGCGCCCTCGTCGTCTGCGCCGTCGGCGCTCTTCACCCCGCCGATGCCGATGCCCTTTCGCTGACCGAGCGTGTAGAACGCGAGGCCAACGTGTTCGCCGATCACGCGACCCGCGCCGCTGCCGTCCGGCGTGCGGATCGGGCCCGGCGTCGTCGGCAGGTAGCGGTTGAGGAACTCGCGAAACGGGCGCTCGCCGATGAAGCAGATGCCGGTCGAGTCCTTCTTCTTCGCGTTCGGCAGGCCGATGCGTTCGGCGAGCGCCCGCACGTCGGTCTTGCGCATCTCGCCGAGCGGGAACAGCGTGCGGGCGAGTTGCGACTGGTCGAGCCGATGCAGGAAGTAGCTCTGGTCCTTCGTCGTGTCGACGGCCTTCAACAGTTGCATGGGTCCGTCGCCATCCTGCGCCGGGTCACGTCGAACCCGCGCGTAGTGACCGGTCGCGATGTGATCGGCGCCGAGCCGCAACGCGTGGTCGAGGAACGCCCTGAACTTGATCTCGGCGTTGCACAGCACGTCGGGGTTCGGCGTGCGGCCCGCTTCGTATTCGGCGAGGAACGCCGAGAAGACGCGGTCCTTGTACTCGGCCGAGAAGTTGACCGCGTCGATGTCGATGCCGATCACGTCGGCCACCGAAGTCGCGTCGATCAGGTCCTCGCGCGTCGAGCAGTAGTCGTCGTCGTCGTCGTCCTCCCAGTTCTTCATGAAGAGGCCGACGACGTCGTAGCCCTGTTGCTTCAGCAGCCACGCGGAGACCGCGGAGTCGAC
>CAXTPX010000392.1:0-4049 GCA_964246005.1 uncultured Burkholderiaceae bacterium
ATCGGGCATGTCCTCGGCCTCGATCACCGGATAGCCGAGCAGGCTCGCCGGCGTGCAGAAGACTGCATCGCCCGTGTCGGTCAAGCCGCGCGGCGCCTCGCCGGTCGCGGGAGGAAGCAGCACGGCATCGAACGGCGCGACGATCGACGCGAAGGCCACGATCATCGCCTGCTGCAGTTCGCGCGCACGAACGTAATCGAGCACCGGCGTCGCGATGCCGCGGGCGACCAGCTCCTGCGTCGGCGCTGCGATTCGCGGTGGAGTCTCCGAGGCCAGCGCCGCGTTGACCGCAGCGCCCTCGGCATCGGCGATCGTCGCGGCGGTCGACCACAGCGCGTCGAACAGCGGCGGCAGTTCGAGCTCGGTCACGACCGCGCCGGCGGCTTCGAGACGCCGTGCGACCGATTCGACCAGTGCCTGCTGCTCGGCCGAGGCCCGGTCCCAGTTGGACGTCCGTAGCAACGCGATGTGCGGCGGCGTGTCGCGCGGCTGCAGCGGCCACCCCGGTGCGGGCCGGACGCGGCCCGCGAAGTCGACCCCGTCGGACACCGCGAGCACCGAGGCGACCAAGGCGGCATCGACGACGCTGCGCGTGAAGACGCCGACGTGATCGAGGCTGGCCGCGACCGGGTACACGCCGGTCCTCGGGATCGCGCCGAAGCTCGGCTTGTAGCCGACGACGCCGCAATACGCGGCCGGCCGCAGGACCGAGCCGAGCGTCTGGGTGCCGAGCGCGGCCGGAACGCAGCCGCAGGCGACCGCGGCCGCCGAGCCGCTCGACGAGCCGCCCGGCGTGTGTTCGAGGTTCCAGGGGTTGCGGGTCGCGCCCGGATGGCGCCACGCGAATTCGGTCGTCACGGTCTTGCCGAAGATGATCGCCGCCGCATCGAGCAACGCGTCGATGACGAAGGCCGAACGATCGGGCACATGACCGCGGAACGCCGCCGACCCCATCTCGGTCGGCACACCCGCCGTGTCGATGATGTCCTTGACGGCGATTGGTATCCCGTGGAGGCGACCTTCGTGCGACCCGCTCACTGCCGCCGCACGCACGGCTTGCGGATCGAAGTACGCGAACGCGTGCACGGCCGGCTCGACGGTCGCCGTCCGCGCGATGCAACTCTCGAGGTATCCGGCCGCCGAGAGCCGCCCGTCGGCGATCGCGTCGCGGGCCTCGGCGACGCCCAGGCGGAAGGACGCGTCCATCACTTCGAGTCGAGCGCCTTCCGGATGTAGCCGGTCGCGATGAACTTGTCGTAGACCGGCTGCGCGCCGAGGTTGCCGAGCGCGATCTGCGTGTCCATGCTGACCTTCAAGGCGGCGGGCGTGATGTCGACGCTCGGCGGATAGACGTTGTCGTCGAGCATGCGCTTGACCGCGCTCTCGACCACGGCCGGGTCGAGCGTGGGGAACTCCTTCTTCGCGATCGCGATGGCGCCCGCCGGATCCGTCCGCATCGATCGCAGCGCGGCCTCGAGTCCGTTGACGAAGCGCTGCGTGGTGTCGGGGTCCGCGTCGGTGCGCGTCGTGATCGCCGAGAACGCGTAAGCGCCGTACAGCTTCGGAAAGCCGAGCACGACCTTCATGCCCTTCGCGACGGCCTGGTCGAGGTTGGGTTCGTACAGCACGGCGACCTTCGCCTGTCCCGCGATGAACGCACCGATCTCGGTGCCGAGCGGGACCTGCAACAGCTTCAGGTCCTTTTCGCCATCCATACCGTTCTCCTTCAGCAGCTTGAAGAACAGCGACGTGCTCGTGGTGGGCATCTGCCCGGTGACGACGGTCTCGCCCTTCAGATCCTTGACGCTCGTGAATTTGAAGTCGGGGGTCGTCGCGATCCACACCGCGGCGCCGTTGACGCAGTTGGCGACGATCTGGACCGGCGCGCCCTTCGACGCCGCGATCGCCGGCCACTCTGGTCCGTGCAGCGAGAACTGCGCGCTGCCGGAGATCACCGCGGCAAGGGCGGCGCTCGGGGCGCCGGCGGTTTCCTTCGTGACCTCGAGCCCCTGCTTCGCGAACAGGCCGTTGTCGATGCCGATGTAGAGCGGCAGGTACAGGAGCGACTGGAACGCCTGCGAGATCGTGACCTTCTTCGTCTGCGCATCGGCGTGTCCCGTCGTCACTGCGAACAGCAGCGCGACGACCACCGCGCGACACAACGTCTGGTATGGCTTCATGGGTGGGGTGGTTCCTCGGTGGGGGATGAAAGCGACCAACGGATGGTCAGACGTGAAGTTCCTGGCGATGGTCGTCGGCCTTCCACGGCAGCACGCGTCGTTCGAACCAGTCGATCACGAAATACAGCGCGAAGCCGACGATCATCAGCGTGAACAGCCCGACCCACACCGTGTCGAGATCGTAGAGGCTCGACGCCGTGAAGATCAGGTGACCGAGCCCGTGCTGCGACGAGATGAACTCGCCGACGACGGCGCCGACGAGTCCGAAGCCGACGTTGATGCGAAACGTCGCGACGATGGCCGCGAGCGACGACGGGACGATGACGCCCGCGAAGATCTGGTGCTTGTTCGCACCGAGTGTGACCATCAGCCCCTGCAGATCGGGATCGGCGTCCTTGGCCGCCTGCCAGGCGGCGATCAGCGCGACGATCGCCGTCAGCGAGATCGACAGCGCGACTTTCGACGTGAGGCCGGTGCCGAACCACAGGATGATGATCGGCGCGAACGCGATCTTCGGCACGCTGTTGAACGCCACCATGATCGGCTCGACCGTGCGCGCGATGAACGGCGAGTACCACAGCGAGAGGCCGAGCACCGAACCGACCGCGGTGCCGATGACGAAGCCGAGCGTCGCTTCGAACACGGTGGTCCAGGTGTCGAACAGCAGCGAGCCGTCCGCGATCGACCTCGCGGCGAAGCGGGCGATGCCGACGGGCGACCCGAACAGGAACGCCGAGATCCAGCCGAGGCGCACGCCGCCTTCCCACAAGCCGAGCACGACGACGGCCAGCGAAAGTTGCAGCGCCACGCGCCAGACGACCTCGGGCACGTCGCGCGATGGCCGCGACGATGGAGACGTCGGTGCGATCACCACCCGGTGCCCGGCCCGGTCCAACGCTTCGCCGTGCGCGTCGGCGCTCATGCGGCCCGCTTCCGCGTCTGGATGTCGAGCTCCGCGCAGAGCGCATGGAAATACTCCGAGAAGCGCGGATCGCTGCGGGCGCCGATCGGGCTGCGCTCCGCGAGGTCGATCGTGTAGTGGGCCTTGACCTTCGTCGGACGTCCGCTCAGCACCGTCACGTGACGCGACAGCGCGACCGCTTCGTCGATGTCGTGCGTGACGAGGATGACCGTCTTGTGATGGGTCTCCGCCGCATCGACCAGCACGCCTTCGAGGTAGAGCCGCGTCTGGTAGTCGAGCGCCGAGAACGGCTCGTCGAGGAGCAGGATGTCGGGGTCGCCGATCAACGTGCGGATCAGCGCGACCCGCTGCCGCATGCCGCCCGACAACGTGCGCGGGTAGGCATGCTCGAAGCCCGCGAGGCCGTAGGTCTGCAGGTATTCGAGCGCGGTCTCGCGCGCCTCGGCCGCCGGCACCTTCTTCAGCTCGAGGCCGAGGAGCACGTTCTGCAGCACGGTGCGCCACGGGAACAGCAGGTCCTTCTGCATCATGTAGCCGACCCGGCCCCGCAGGTCATCGACCGGCAGGCCATCGACGCGCAGGCTTCCCGCATCGGGCCTGAGCAGGCCGGCGATGATGTTGAACACCGTCGTCTTGCCGCAACCGCTCGGGCCGATGACGGACAGGAAGCCGCCCGGCGCGACGTCGATGTCCACGCCATCCAGCACTGGCAGCACGCCTGCCTTCGACGCGAACGACTTGTAGACGCCACGGAGCGACAACTTGGGCGGCGGTGCGGTCATGGTCTGCATGCAACGAAGGGTTTTGGGCGTTCGGACCGCATGAGCGTGCATCGCTGCGGTCGTCTTCATTCGCAACATCCATGCCACGACAGGCGCTCACGACGTGGTACGCCTCGATCGTGCAGCAAGCTCGTTCCAGCAGAGCCTCGAAGTGCCGTGAGCCAT
>CAXTPX010000393.1:0-4045 GCA_964246005.1 uncultured Burkholderiaceae bacterium
GAGGAAGTACGACGCGGTCGAGCAGTCGAAGCCGATCTCGTCCTTGTGTTGCTCCATCGCGGCCGGTACGTTGGGTTTCTCGGCGAACCCGAACTTCATCTCGACCCGCTCGAAGCCCGCGGCGAGCACGGTCTTAGTGACGCGCGACTCGACGGCGACGCGCGGCACGCGCTCGGTCGTGACCATCAGCAGCACGACGCGTTCGTGGACCACGCTGTTGTGCTTGAGGTTGAGGGCCAGCGCCTCCGGGATGAATTCCTGCGACTGCGTCAGGTAGATCGCGGTGCCGGGCACGCGAATCGGCGCGCCGGGTCGCGTCAACCGGGCGATGAAGTCGTCGATCGTGACCGACCGCTCGTAGCGCTTCGCGAACGCGATCGCCCGACCGCTGCGCCAGCACAGCATCATCGTCAGCAGGACGGCGCCCGCGGTGAGCGGGAACCAGCCGCCGTCGGGGATCTTGTGGGCGTTGGCCGTCACGAAGGTCACGTCCATCGTTAGGAAGAACGCGAGGGCCGGGGCCACGACGAACCACGACCAGTGCCACAGGCCGCGTGCCACGACCGCCACCAGCAGCGTGGTCACCAGCATGTTGCCCGCGACTGCGATGCCGTAGGCCGCGGCGAGCGCATCGGAGCTGCCGAACCCGAAGACGAGGCCGAGCACGGCGATGGCGAGCATCCAGTTCACCTGCGGCGCGTAGACCTGGCCTGCGGATTCGTCGGACGTCTGTCGGATGTCGAGCCGTGGCAACACGCCGAGCTGGATGGCCTGCTGGACCAGCGTGAATGCACCGGAGATGACGGCCTGGCTCGCGATCACCGTGGCGGCGGTGCTGAGGAGGATGACCGGCGCGAGGAAGCGCTGGTCGAACAGCAGGAAGAACGGATTGGAGGCGGTCGCCGGATCGCCCAGCACCAGCGCCCCCTGTCCGAAATAGTTCAGGATCAGCGCCGGCATCACGACCAGGAACCAGTCGATGCGGATCGCCTTGCGGGCGAAGTGCCCCATGTCGGCATACAGCGCTTCGCCGCCGGTGAGCGCGAGGAAGACCGAACCGAGCACCGTGAACGCGATCCATCCGTCGGCGTGCGCCATGTACGCCACCGCGTATTTCGGGTTCAGCGCGGCCAGCACGCCCGGCTTCGCGACGATGTGGACGATGCCGACCGCGGCGAGCAGGACGAACCAGGCCAGCATCACGGGCCCGAAGGCCTTGCCGACCTTCTCGCTGCCGCGGCTCTGGATGGCGAACAGGCCGATCAGGACACCCGCGGCGATCGCCACGACATACGGGCCGACACGGGGCGCGACGATCGCGAGTCCTTCGACCGCGCTCAGCACCGAGATCGCCGGGGTGATCATCGCGTCGCCGAAGAACAGCGATGCGCCGGCGAGACCGACCACCACCATCACCGGACGCAGGCGACCGGCCACCGGCAGCGCCAGCGACAACAACGACATCGTGCCGCCCTCGCCCTGGTTGTCGGCCCGCATCACGATCAGGACGTACTTGACCGCGACGACGAGGACGATCGCCCAGAACACCAGCGACAGCACGCCGAACACGGTCGACGCCGCGAGGCCGGGCCCGGCGGCTTTCAACGACTCGCGGAACGCGTAGATCGGACTGGTGCCGATGTCCCCGAAGACGACGCCCAGTGCGCCCAGGACCATGATCGGTCGCAACGGATGATCGGCGACGGCATGGGTGGAAACCACCGCGGCGGAGGGCATGTGGAAAAACGTTCGAGGCGGACGGTGCGCGGCATGGTAAGCGCTGGCATGCAGCGGGACACTCGGTGATCGACCGATGCTGATCGCCTTTACGTCGCGCCTCTAGTCGCCACCGAGTTGTTGCGCCATCCGCACCGGATCGGTCGACAGCACGACCAGGCGGCTCTCCTTCACGACCCCGCGGCCCTGCAGGAAGTCGATCACCGACTCGACCGTCACCGCATCGATGCGCCCCGCCATGCGCCGATCGAACGGATGGTCGTCGAAGGCGACGTTGGCCTTGAAGAGGCGGCCACCGAGCCGCGTCATCGTCGGGATCTCGAGCGTGGTCGGGCGATACCCTGCGGCCTTCAGCCAGTGCTGCGCGGCGCCGCGGTCGGCCACGACGAAGTCCCGGGCAAGCGCCGACGCCAGGACCTCGAGCAGCCACTGGTTCGAGTTCTGGTACTGCGTCGCGAACGGATAGGCAACCACGTTGTAGCGACGTTCGTGCATTGCGCGAGGCAGATCGCCGGCGAGGATCGTCGCGAGCCGGTGCTGCGTCTCGATGTCCGGCACGACGACCTGCGCCTCGTAGCGAAACGGGTCGTCGAGGAAGAAGCTGCCGGGGCCTTCTGCATACAGCGACGACTCGGCGGTAGCGCAGGTGTTGAGTTCGTGGACGACGGTCCAGCGGCCGTCCGGATGGTCGCGCCAGGCGAAGCCCATGTGTGACCAGCGCAGGCCGTAGCGCGTCAGGTCCTGCCGCGCGCGCGACGAGCGCCACCTCGGCGCCGCTCGCGTCGAGTACATCGACCGTGCGCTTGCCGAGCTCCAGGCCCTTGCCGACCGCGACCGCCGTCGGCAGCGCCGGCTCGCAGCTCTGGCCGGCCTCGGCCGTTCGCATGGTCGTCGCCAGCAAGGCCGCCAGGACCAGCCCCTTCGCCAGGTGAGAGAACATCCCGAAGCGCTTCATCGTCGCCCCCGGTTCAGCGCCATTCGGCCAGCTGCCGCTGATGCACGAGCGCGAGGCCGATCTCGTTCGGGATGAACGCGATCATGCGGCCGGCCTGCATCAACGCGCAGCCGGTGCCGACGGCGACGACTTCGACGACGGTGCCGACCGCAAGGCTCACACCACCCGCCAGACGCACCGACGCACCGGCCGCACCCCCTACGCCATGCAACACCACCACGCTGCCGTCGCCGACCGCTTCGACACCGGTCACGACCGCCGTGCCGGCGAGCGTCAGCGCGGCGATGCTGCCGGTGACGACGACGCTGCCGGCGAAGCCCGCCGCCGCGATCGACGCACGCGACGCGCGGAACGACGCATCGACCGGATCGCCCGCCTCCGCCGGCATGTGGACGACCGCCCCGACCACCGCGGCCGCCAACAGGAACTTGCGCATCACGACCGAATGACCCATGACTTTCTCCAAGAAGCGCGTCGGACGACGCGATGGGCGGACGTTGCGCGGTGGCCGGCCGCGACGCGAGCTATACGTCGATTGGTGCTACCCGCAACACGCGCGGTATCATCCAGTGATACTCGAGTGGAGGGACGAGCAGATGGCGCAAAGCACCTTGCTGGTCGAACGCCTGAAGCACGAACTCAAGGCACGCGGCATCACGTACGCGCAGGTCGGCGTCGCGATCGGCCTCTCGGAGGCGAGCGTCAAGCGGCTGTTCTCGAAGCGCGACCTCACGCTCCGACGGCTCGATGCGATCTGCGCCGTCGCGCAGATCGAGTTGAGCGAACTCGCACGCTGCCTCGGTCCCGACGATCGGCTGGTCGCCGAGCTCACCGAGGCGCAGGAAGCATCGCTGGTGACGGACCCGCTGCTGTTCCTGACCGCGACGTGCGCATTGAACCTGATGAGCTTCGAGCAGATCCTGCAGGCGTACGCGATCGAGCCGCCGCAATTGGTCAGGTCACTGACGAAGCTCGACCGACTCGGCTTCCTTCGGTTGATGCCGAACAACCACTATCGCCTGCTGGTGTCGCGCACGTTCCGCTGGCTGCCCGACGGCCCGATCCAGCGCTACTTCAAGCACAACGCCAACGCCTACTTCGACAGCACGTTCTCCGGGCCGAACGAGTTCATGGTCCTGCTGAACGCGCGCTTGTCGAAGGCGCATGCGGCGACCTTGATCGACCGACTTCAGCGCCTCGCGAAGGACTTCTCGGAGCAGCACGTCGACGACGCGCGACTGCCTGCGGCGCAACGGCATCCGCTGAGCCTGCTGCTCGCGGTGCGGCCATGGCAACTGGAGTTCATGCGCAAGCTGGAACGCAAGGCGAGCGCGCCGACGACCCGCACGGTCC
>CAXTPX010000394.1:0-4041 GCA_964246005.1 uncultured Burkholderiaceae bacterium
AGGTCGCGCAGACCATCGTCTCGGTCGTCAACGTCACGCGCTCGGCGCTGATCCACTCGGATCCGGCGAAGCGCGCCGACCTGCTCGCCGATCTCGCGAGCAACGAGAGCATTCGCATCTACCCGCTCGAGCCATCGGACGTGGTCGACCCGTTGCGCGAAAGCGCGTCCAACGAGTTGATGCTCGACTACGTCCGCGCACGGCTCGGACGCGACACGCGGATGGTCCGCGGCGTCAACGGCCGCGAAGGACTGTGGATCAGCTTCTCGATCGAGGACGACGATTACTGGGTCGCGTTCGAGCGCGATCGGCTCGAAGCGGTCGGCGGCTTGCAATGGCTCGGCTGGGGCGCCGTCGCGGCCGGACTCTCGCTCGTCGGCGCGGTCGCGATGAGCCGGCTGATCAACCTTCCGTTGAAGCGCCTGGCGACGGCGGCGGTCGTGATCGGCAACGGCGGCAGGCCCGCGCCGCTTCCCGAAAGCGGGCCCCGCGAGATCCGCGACGCGAACGCGAGCTTCAACGGCATGGTCGACGAACTCGCGCGCATCGAGGCCGATCGCGTCCTGCTCCTGGCCGGCATCTCGCACGACCTTCGCACGCCGCTGACGCGCCTGCGGCTCGAAGCGGAGATGAGCGTCGAAGACGACGACGCGCGCCAGGCGATCCAGGCCGACGTCGAACAGATGGATGCGATCATCGGCCAGTTCCTCGACTACGCGCGGCCGCAGGACAGCGAAGCGGCGTTCGACGAGATCGACCTGACGGCGCTGGTGCGCGACACGATCGCGGAAATTCCGGCCGACGATCGTCTGGTCGTCGAGACCGACCTCCACTCGACCTCTCCGGTCCGTGCGCATCCGACCGAGATCCGGCGGGTCCTCTTCAACCTGATCGAGAACGCGCGGCGTTATGGCGTGACGCCGGATAGCGACCGCGTGACGCTGACGATCCGCACCTTCGACCAACCGCCTCGATTCGAGGTCGCCGATCGGGGTGCCGGGATACCGACCGAATCGATCAAGCGGATGAAGCAGCCGTTCACGCGACTGGACTCGGCACGCGGGCAGGCCCACGGAGCCGGGCTCGGTCTGGCGATCATCGAGCGCATCGCGCAGCGGCATCGCGCCCGCTTCGACCTTTCGGCGCGCGACGGCGGCGGGTTGTGCACGGTGTTCACTTTCACGCGCAACAGTTGACGCGGGTCACGACCTCTTCAGCAACGCGATCGCCTCGGCGGCGATGCCTTCGCCGCGGCCGGTGAAACCGAGGCGTTCGGTGGTCTTCGCCTTCACGTTGACGCAGTCGATCGGAAGGGCGAGATCCGCGGCGATGTTGCCGACCATCGCGGGAATGTGCGGCGCCATCTTCGGCGCCTGCGCAACGATCGTGCTGTCGAGGTTCACGATCGCGTACCCGGCCGCCTTCACGAGCGCCGCGGTCCGGCGCAGCAACACCCGCGAGTCCGCGCCGGCGTAGTCGTCGGACGTGTCGGGGAAGTGTCGACCGATGTCACCGAGCGCCGCTGCGCCGAGCAAGGCATCGGTGATGGCGTGGAGCAGGACGTCTGCGTCGGAATGACCGAGCAGTCCCCTTTCGTACGGAATGGTGACGCCGCCGATGATCAACGGCCTGCCTTCGACGAGCGCATGGACATCGAAGCCCTGCCCCACGCGCACGTCGCTCATCGAGCCGGGAAGACGAGCGTCATCGTACGATCGTTGCCGACCGTGTCAGACCGGCATGCCATGCAGCAGGGCATGCGGCTGCGCCTGCGTGCGTCCCTCGCAATGCGGCTTGGTACAGACCCCGTACATCGACAGCGCATGCTCCTGCAGCACGAAGCCGCGTTCCTTCGCGATGCGCTGCTGCCGCTTCTCGATCTCCGCGTCGTGGAATTCCTCGACCTTGCCGCACGTCAGGCAGACGAGATGGTCGTGATGCGTTCCTTCGTTGAGCTCGAAGACGGCCTTGCCACTGTCGAAGTGGTTGCGGGCGAGGAGCCCGGCCTGCTCGAACTGCGTCAACACCCGATAGACCGTCGCGAGCCCGATGTCCATGTTCGCGGTCAGCAGCTGCTTGTAGACGTCCTCGGCGCTCATGTGCCGGTGGTTGCTGGTCTGGAAGATCTCGAGGATCTTCAGCCGCGGCAGCGTCGCCTTGAGACCGATCGTCTTCAGCTCGTTCGGGTTCGACATGCTCGTCTTCCTGGGTCAGTGGCTCCGTACGGCGCCCGAGGGCTGTTCAGAGGCCCGAATGGTCGCTGACCCGTCCGCGACTTCACGGACTGCGCAGCGCGAGCCGCTTCGCGAGAGGCGACCTGACTTCGATGACCGGATGGGTTGCGGATATCATAGCGCCTTCGTGTCCTTGCCCAGTGCGTTGTCCGCACCGGCATTTCGTCAACGGCGCCTGCAGCCAGCGGCTTTCCTGGCCACTACCGCCCGCGCCCACCTCGGGTCGTCCCGATCCGCCTTCGCATGAACCCAGGTTTCCTTCGCCGTCGGCCGACGCGCGGTCGCATCGCACGCAGCGTGACGGCAGTCGTGCTGACGCTCCTTCTGGCCGCGTGCGCCAACCCGCTCTCGCGGGAGCGCCTGGACAGCTACAACATCACGTACAAGATCAACATCCAGCAAGGCGTCGTCGTCACGCAGGAGATGGTCGAACAACTGAAGCCCGGCATGACGCGCGACCAGGTGCGCTTCGTCCTCGGCACGCCGATCCTCACCGATCCGTTCCATGCCGATCGCTGGGACTATCCGTTCCGCTTCCAGCCGGGCCGCGGCAAGATCGAGGAGCGACGTTTCACGGTGTTCTTCGAAGGCGACAGGCTGGCGCGTTTCAACGGCGACTCCCTCCCCACCGAAGAAGAGTTCGCGGCGAGCCGGAACTTCGCGACGACGCGGGTCGGACGCGCGCCGCTGCTGCAGCGGCCGTTGCCGCAGTTGCCCGGTACGACACCGGACATCGGCAACACGACCGTGACGCCGGGCGCCGCCCCGACGCCGTCACGTCCGCTGATCCCGACGGACCAGCCGCTGCCGGTGCCGCAGACCAGCAACATCGAAGCGCAGTAGACGCGCCTTTCTCCGGGCCATCCGACATGCTCCGCATCGCTGTCGCGGGCGCCACCGGCCGCATGGGCCGCATGCTGATCGATGCGGTCCTGGGGTCGGACGACATGTCCCTCGTCGCCGCGCTCGACCGCATCGACTCGCCCGCGATCGGCGTACCCGTGATCGTCGATCCAACGCGAACTTCGACGATCGACGTGACCTCGGACCTGGACGCTGCGCTCGCGCGTTGCGACGTGCTGATCGACTTCACGCAGCCCGCGGCGACGCTCGCCCACGTCGCGGCCTGCGTCGAGCACGGCGTGCGGCTCGTCATCGGGACGACCGGCTTCGACGCGGCCGGGCGCGACGCGATCGCCTTCGCTTCCGCGCGAACAGCGATCGTCCTCGCGCCGAACATGAGTGTCGGCGTCAACGTCCTCTTCAAGCTGATCGCCGACGCGTCTCGCGCGCTCGTCATCGGCTACGACGTCGAGATCATCGAAGCCCACCATCGGCACAAGGTGGACGCGCCGTCCGGAACGGCGGTGCGGCTGGGCGAGATCGTCGCCGAGGCGCGGGATGCGGTCCTCGACGATGTCGCGATCCATGGGCGCCAGGGTCAGGTGGGTGCGAGAACCCCGTCGGAGATCGGCTTCTCGGCAATCCGCGGCGGCGACATCGTCGGCGACCACACGGTGCTCTACGCCGGCGTCGGCGAACGCATCGAGATCACCCATCGGGCGACGAGTCGCGCCGGCTACGCCGCAGGCGGCCTGCTCGCGGCGCGCTTCGTCGCCGATCGGCGACACGGCCTCTTCGACATGCAGGACGTGCTCGGCTTGCGTTGATTCGCCCCTGGCGGCTGTCGTCAGTCGACGATGCGACCGCCGGCCAGCGTGATGCGACGCCCGCAGCGAGCCGCGATGCCGCTGTCGTGCGTGACCATCACCAGCGTCGAGCCGTGCGTGCGATTGAGCGTGAAGAT
>CAXTPX010000395.1:0-4041 GCA_964246005.1 uncultured Burkholderiaceae bacterium
GGTCAGGCCGCCGCCGGTGATGTGCGCCATGCCCTTGACGTCGACGCGCTCCAGCAGCGCGCGCACCGACTTCACGTAGATGCGTGTCGGCTCGAGCAGGACCTCGCCGAGCGAGCGCGTCTCGCCGACCGCTGTGGCGCATACGTCGGCGAACGGCATCGACAGGTCCGCACCGGACCGCTCGACGACCTTGCGCACCAGCGAGAAGCCGTTCGAATGCAGGCCGCTCGATGCCAGCCCGATCAACACGTCGCCCTCGACGATGCGCGTCCCGTCGATCGCCTTCGACTTCTCGACGACGCCGACCGCGAAGCCCGCGAGGTCGTACTCGCCGACGGGGAACGCGTTCGGATGTTCGGCCGTCTCGCCGCCGATCAGCGCGCACCCGGCCTGCTCGCAGCCCGTCGCGATGCCGCGGACGACCTCGGTCGCGGTCGCGACGTCGAGTTTCTCGCAGACGTAGTAGTCGAGGAAGAACAGCGGCTCGGCACCCTGCACGAGGATGTCGTTGACGCTCATCGCGACGAGGTCGATGCCGATCGTCGCGTGCCGGTCCATCGCGAACGCGAGCTTGAGCTTGGTGCCGACCCCGTCGGTGCCGGCCACGAGCACCGGTTCGCGATAGCGCTTGGGCAACTCGATCAACGCGCCGAAGCCGCCGATGCCGGCCAGCACTTCGGGGCGCATCGTGCGTCGGGCGAACGGCTTGATGTTCTCGACGAGGGCGTCGCCGGCGTCGATGTCGACGCCTGCATCGCGATAGGACAATCCGGTCATGGCATCGACGGCGTGCTTGGAGAGGAAGGAACGGATCGCCTCGAATGGCACCCGTCGGGAGCGGCCGGAAGGTCGCCTGATAAACTCGCGTGCTGATGTCGGTCCGCACGCACCTGCGCCGTCACCATCACCCGGACGCCGCGAGAGCGCCGCGATTCTAGCGCGGCGATCGGGGTCGACCGTCCTGCCGGTCTGCCTCTCGACCCGTGCTTCTCCCGTGTCGTCGATGGACGGCACGCACAACCGTTTCCCCGCCGCGCAAAGCACCTGATGCCAACCGAAAGCACCCCGTCACCGCTGCTGCGACAGACCCTTCTGTGGATCGGGCTGGTCGCCGTGATCGGCGTGATGATCTTTCTGCTCGCGCCGGTCCTCACGCCGTTCCTGATCGCCGCGATCATCGGCTACATCCTCAACCCGGGGGTGGACTGGCTCGCGCGGCATCGCGTCCCGCGCTGGCTCGGCACGTCGCTGATGCTGGTCCTGCTGATCGTGCTGGTCTTCCTGCTGATCCTGATCATCGTGCCGGTCATGCAGAAGGAGTTCGTGCAGGCGCGCGACAAGCTGCCTGAGCTCCTGACCCGACTGCAGACCGGCGTCGCGCCGAAGCTGTCGTCGCTGTTCGGCGTCGACGTCGAGTTCAGCAGCGAGTCGATCCGCAGCTATGCATCGGAGCACTTCAACTTCGAGAGCATCGGCGCCTCGGCGCTCGCGTACCTCAAGGTCGGCGGTGCCGCGGCGGTGTCGTGGCTGACCACGGCCCTGCTGGTACCGATCGTGTTGCTGTACCTGCTGATCGACTGGCACATGATCTGGTCGAAGATGCAGGTGCTGATCCCGCGCACGCTGCACATGCGGCTCGGCGTGATGGCCGACGAGGTCGATCAGGTCCTCGCGCATTTCCTGCGGGGCCAGTTGCTCGTGATGGTGATTCTCGCGGTCTACTACTCGATCGCGCTGACGGTCGCACGCTTCGACGGTGCGCTGCCGATCGGCATCCTGACCGGTCTTCTCGTGTTCATCCCCTACCTCGGCTTCGCAGCGGGACTCGTGCTCGCGTTGCTCGCCGCGCTGTTGCAGTTCGGCAGCGTCTACGGCTTCGCCGCGGTCGCCGTCATCTACGGTCTCGGACAGGTCGTCGAGAGCGGGTTCCTCACACCGCGCCTGGTCGGCGAGAACATCGGCCTGCATCCGCTCGCCGTCATTTTCGCGCTGCTCGCATTTGGCGAACTGTTCGGCTTCTTCGGCATCCTGCTCGCGCTGCCGGTCAGCGCCGTCCTCGCCGTGGCGTTGAAGCATCTGAAGACGAGTTACCTGGCGAGCGACTTCTATCGGGGGCGGAGCGGCGACGTGCTGCTCGATGCGTCGCTCGATCGGTCGGTCCCGCCGTCGATCGAGCGGCTCTGAAATCCGTGCTGTCGACGCCGTCATGACCCAGCTGCTGCTCGACCTCGAGCCGCCCCGCGTCCCCACGCTCGACAACTTCGTCGTCGGGCGCAACGGCGAGGCCGTGGCGGCGTTGCGCGCACTCGGTGCGGCGGATCCCGCCGAGGGCTCGGCCCGCTGCCTGTATCTGTGGGGCGAGCGCGGAAGCGGCCGCAGTCACCTCCTGCGCGCGGCGGCCGACGCGATGGGGGGACAGTACGTCGAGGGTCGCGAAGCGACGCCCGACCTGTTGCGAGCGGCCAGCACGTCGCCGCGGGACGGCGGCCTTCGCATGCTGGCGCTCGACGACGTCGACGCCTGCGATGCCGATGCGCAGGAAGCGCTGTTCCACGTCGTCAACGTCCTGCGCGACGATGCGCATGGCTTCCTGGTCGTGGCCGGCAACGCGGCGCCGCGGGCGCTCGCGCTGGTGCCCGGGCGCGACGACCTGCGATCGCGCCTCGCGTGGGGCCTCGGCTATCAGATCCACTGCCTCGACGATGCGGAGAAGGACGCGGCGCTCGCACGGCGCGCCGACGACCACGGCTTCCCGCTGTCGCTCGAAGTGCGACGCTACCTGCTGACGCATTTCTCGCGCGACCTCGGCTCGCTGATGCGGATGGTCGACGCGCTCGATCGGCGCGCCCGGGAGGAGCAGCGCATCGTGACGGTCCCGCTGATCCGCGACTTCCTGCAGCGGACGATCGCGTTCGCACCCGTCGACGAGCGCCAGCGGCGCATCGACCACGTCGCCTGACCATGCCCGACCACTCGTCGTCCGCTTCATCGATCGTCGCCAGGCAACCGTCGCCATCCGACGATCGACGGCCGCGGCTCGCGCTCTTCGACCTCGACCACACGCTGCTGCCGATCGACAGCGACTTCGAGTGGGGTGGCTTCCTCGCGCGGACAGGCGTGGTCGATGCGGCCTGGTTCGAGCGCCGCCACGAAGAGTTCTACGCGCAGTACCAGGCCGGCACGCTCGACATGGTGGCCTTCCTCGAATTCGGACTCGCACCGCTGGCGGCGCACGATCGCGCGACGCTCGATGCGTGGCACGCCGACTTCATGCGCGACGTGATCGAGCCGCACGTCCGGCCCGAGGCGCTGGCTCTCGTCGCATCACATCGCGCGGCCGGCGACCTGTGCGCGGTGGTCACCGCGACCAACGCGTTCGTCACCGGCCCGATCGCGCGGCGCTTCGGCATCGAGCATCTGATCGCGACGGTGCCCGCGCAGGAAGACGGCCGCTTCACCGGCGGTGTGCGCGGCGAGCCGTGCTTCCGCGAAGGCAAGGTGCGGCGCGCGACCGCCTGGCTGGAGAGCCTCGGCCTCGCATGGCAGGGCTTCGCGTCGTCGACGTTCTACAGCGACTCGCGCAACGACATCGCACTTCTCGAACACGTGACCGTCCCGGTCGCGACCAACCCCGACCCCACGCTGCTCGCGCATGCGACCGCACGCGGCTGGCGTCATCTCTCGCTCTTCGATGATCCGGAAACTCATCAATAGAATTTTTGGCAGGAAGCCGACGGTCCCGGGCGCCACCACGGAACCAGGCGTGACGCAGGGCGCGAAGCCGGAGGCAGGCTCGCTCGCGAGCGCGACGCCGGCTGCGCGCCGCGCTGCACGGTCGAGTCGCGGCAAGGTGGCGGCGAAGTCCAGCGGGCCGGTGATGGTGCCGCCGTCGCAGCACGGGATCGACGCGACGCTGCTGTCGGCCAACGCCACCCGGGTGACGAAGACGCTGCAGGACGCCGGCTTCAAGGCCTTCGTTGTCGGCGGCGCGGTGCGCGACCTCCTGCTCGGCGTGAAGCCGAAGGACTTCGACGTCGCGAC
>CAXTPX010000396.1:0-4034 GCA_964246005.1 uncultured Burkholderiaceae bacterium
GTCGCCGACGACGACCCGCGCGTCAACATGAACGGCGGCGCGATCGCGCTCGGCCATCCGCTCGGCATGAGCGGCGCGCGGCTCGTGACGACCGCGATGTACCAGCTGCATCGAGGCGGTGGTCGCTTCGCGCTGTGCACGATGTGCATCGGCGTCGGCCAGGGCATCGCGCTCGTCATCGAACGCGTCTGAGGCCGGCCGTCATGACGACCCTCGACCACACGTTGCAGATCGACGACGTCCGGCTGAACTACCGCATCGACGGCGACGACGACGCACCGCCGCTCGTGTTGTCGAACTCGCTCGGCACCGACTTCGGGATGTGGGCGCCGCAGGTGCCGCTGCTGGCAGCGCACTACCGCGTGATCCGGTACGACACGCGCGGTCATGGGAAGTCGTCGATGCCCGAGGGCGCTGACAAGACATTCGCGATCGACCGGCTCGGTCGCGACGTGATCGCGTTGCTGGATCACCTGCAGATCGATCGGACGCACTTCTGCGGCTTGTCGATGGGCGGACTGACCGGGCTGTGGCTCGCCATTCATGCGCCGCAGCGGATCGATCGGCTCGTGCTCGCCAACACCGGCGCGCAGATCGGGACTGCCGAAACGTGGAACAGTCGCATCGACGTGCTGGAACCGCGCGGTGTGAAGCCGCTGCCCGCCGATCTGGTCGAGGCCGTCGTCGAACGCTGGTTCACGTTGCGGCATCGGTCGGTCGCGCCGGCCAGCGTCGATCGCGTCCGCCGCATGTTGACCGAAACGAGCAGTGCCGGGTATGCGGCCAACTGCGCGGCGATCCGGGATGCCGACCTGCGGGCCGAGCTCGCCTCGATCGAGTCGCCGACGCTGGTCATCGCGGGCACGCACGATCCGTCGACGCCGCCGTCGCTCGGTCGCGAGATCGCGGACGCGCTCCCCGATGCGCGCTACGTGGAGCTCGACTCGGCGCACCTGTCGAACATCGAACAGGCCGGCGCGTTCAACGCGGCGCTGCTCGGATTCCTCACCGCCGATGCCGTGACGGAGCCGGCACGTCGCACGATCGGCGAGACGATGCGACGCTCGGTGCTCGGCGATGCGCACGTCGACCGCAGCGCGGCGTCGCGTACCGCCTTCAACAGCGAGTTCCTCGACTACATCACGCGAACGGCATGGGGCGAGATCTGGACGCGGCCCGGCCTGCCGCGCGAGACGCGCAGCCTGCTGACCGTCGCGATGCTGGTCGCGCTCGACCGTACCGACGAATTGCGCCTGCACCTGAACGCCGCGCGCAACAACGGCGTGACGCGCGACCAGATCAGGGAAGTGCTGATGCAGACGGCCGTGTACTGCGGCGTCCCGGCCGCGAACTCGGCGTTCCACCTGGCGGCGCAGGTGTTCGCGGAACAGGATCGGGCGGACCAGGCCTGAGGCTCCCGGGCGTGTGCGCGAGCCCGCAACATCGCTTCGTGCGGCAACACGACACTGGTTCCCGCCTTCGCGGGAACGACGAACGGGACCCGCCTCGGCCCGTCGTTCCCGCGCACGCGGGAACCCAGCGTCGTTGCTCGGTCGTCATGCGATGACGGGCTCGTGCGTGCGTCTTCGCCACGCCCGAACTCCCCGCCCGTCGTTCCCGCGTAGGCGGGCCAGCGTCGTTGCCCGGTCGTCGAGCGACGCCCCCCCTCGCCCTCACCTCCCCGGCAGCGCTCCGAACCGAGGGACGGCCCTAAGGGTTGCGCGTCAGCATCCGACGCGACAAGCGGGTTCGTCCGATGACGGGCCCGCTCGATCCGCTCCATGCTCCGCGACCGCGCTCGACTTGTCGATCGCATGGCCACTTCACTGGAAGGATCCTGATGAAACGTCTTCTTTGCATCGCCGCCCTGACACTCGCGACCGGACCGGCGCTAGCGCAGGTATCGATCGGCATCAGCGAGCCGGGACTGTTCGGCCGTATCGACCTCGGCGGGTTTCCGCCGCCGCAGTTGATCAATGCCCAGCCCGTCTACATCGACCGCCAGCGCGGACGCGAGGTGCCGCCGCCGGTATACCTGCACGTGCCGCCGGGCTATGAACGCAACTGGCGCGCCCATTGCCGCGAGTACGATGCGTGCGGCCAGCCGGTCTACTTCGTCCGCGACGACTGGTACCAGAAGACCTATCGCCCCCGCTATCGCGAGATGCACGGGCGCGATCATGGATTCGACGGCCGAGGCGGACCGGGCGAGGAGCACCGGGACGGACCGCGCGACGATCGTCGGGACAACGGGCCGGGCCGCGACGACGGACGTGGTCGTGACGACGGTCCGGGCCGAGGCAACGGCCACGACCGCTAGTCACTGCCTGCAGGTCGCCCGATGTCGCGAGGCATCAGGCGATCGCGTCGGCGCGCTCGACCTTCGTCGCCCGCGTGTCCGCCGCGCCCAGCATCCGCTCGACATAGCGCGCGATCGTGTCGATCTCGAGGTTGACGCGATCGCCGGCCACGAGATGGCGCAACGTCGTGACCGCCACGGTGTGCGGGATCAGGTTGATCGAGAAGTCGCAACCGTTCTCGTGATCGTCGACCGCGTTGATCGTCAGGCTCACGCCGTCGACGGCGATCGAACCCTTCAGCGCGATGAAGCGAGCGAGCGTCAGCGGCGCTCGGATCAGCAGTGTCCACGATTCGCCCGTCGGCTCGAAGCGCAACACCGTGCCGGTCCCGTCGACATGCCCGCTGACGAGATGCCCGTCGAGGCGGTCGCCGAAGCGCAACGCCTTCTCCAGATTCACTTCGCCGGTCGCATCGAGGCCGGTCGTGTGGTCGAGGCTCTCCCGCGAGACGTCGAAAGCGAGCGTCGTGCCCCGCATCGCGACGACCGTCATGCAGGCGCCCGAGATGGCGATGCTGTCGCCGATGGAGATGCCGTCGAGCGACAGGTCGCCCGCGTCGAGCGTGAGTCGCACTCCCGCGTTTGGGTCGGGTGACTCGGGCGCGACTTCCGTGATGCGGCCGACGGCCGCGATGATGCCAGTGAACATGAGGTGACCAGTCGAGGTGGATCGAGGCGCGATCAGTGCGGGGGTTCGGCCTGCTGCAACGACGCGCCGTCGAAGCGCGCGAGGATGCGCAGATCGTCTCCGACGCGCGCCACTTGATGATAGTTCAGCGCGATGCGCTGCTTCAGATCCGCGAGAGCCGCCAGCTCGACCATCGGCTGCCCGGGTCCGAGCAGGCAAGGCGCGAGATACGCGAGCAACTCGTCGACGCAGCCGGTACGCAGCAGCGATCCGTTGAGCTTTCCGCCGGCTTCGACATGCAGTTCGTTGACGTCGCGGCGACCGAGCTCGCCGATCAGTGCATCCAGGTCGACCTTGCCGGCGTGGTTCGGCAGCACCAGCGTCTCGCAGCCGGCGTTGAGCAGCGCCGCCTGCCGTTCGCGATCGTCGATCGCGCCGACCACCAGGAGGCGCTTGCCTTCACGGACGTTGCGCACGATGCGCGCGTCGAGCGACACCTCGAAGCGACTGTCGACGAGGACGCGCCACGGCTGGCGCGGGACCGCGCCGTCGGCGCCGCGCACGTCCCGCACGTCGAGTCGCGGGTCGTCGAGACGGACCGTGCCGATGCCGGTCAAGAGGGCCGAGGCGCGTGCCCGCCACGCGTGTCCGTCGCGCCGCGCCGCCTCGCCGGTGATCCACTGGCTGGTGCCGTCGGCGAGCGCCGACCGGCCGTCGAGGCTCGTCGCCACCTTCATCCGGACCCACGGTCGTCGACGCGTCATGCGCGAGACGAAGCCGATGTTGAGTTCGCGCGCCTCGTTCGCGAGCACGCCCTGCTCGACCGCGATGCCCGCAGCGCGCAGGCGTTCGAAGCCGCTGCCCGCCACGAGCGGGTTCGGGTCTTCCATCGCCGCGACGACCCGTGCGACACCGGCCGCGATCAGCGCGTCGGTGCAGGGCGGCGTGCGGCCGAAGTGGCTGCACGGTTCGAGCGTCACGTACGCCGTCGCGCCGCGCACGTCGTGACCGCGCGACGTCGCGTCGCGCAGTGCCTCGATCTCGGCA